>CAZUNW010000212.1:0-780 GCA_964621425.1 uncultured Chryseobacterium sp.
GAGCGCCACGCGTGCCGCCGGCAAGCTGGATGTGACCATCGCCGAGAAGCTGGTGGACCTCTACCGCCTGCAGTTGATCGACGCCCAGGTGGACCGCATCCGCACTCAGCGCGGTGAATTACCCCTGGAGGTGCGTGACCTGGAGGACGAGGTAGCGGGCCTCAACACCCGCCTGGCCAAGTTGGAGGAGGAGCTCAAGGAGCTGGAGAACGGCGTGGCCGACCGCCAGAACATGATCAAGGACGCCAAGGCGTCGATCAAGAAGTATGAGGCGCAGCAAAGCAAGGTGCGTAACAACCGGGAGTACGACAGCTTGAGCAAGGAGATCGAGTTCCAGAACCTGGAGATCCAGCTGGCCGAGAAGCGCATCAAGGAGACCAAGGCGCAGATCGACGGCAAGAAGCAGGTGGTGGAGGCCAGCGCTACCCTTGTGAAGGAGCGTCAAAAGGACCTGGACCACAAGAAGAAGGAGCTCGACGACATCATCGCCGAGACCGAGAAGGAGGAGAAGGCGCTGCTGAAGAAGGCGACCGAGGTGGCCGGTCACGTGGAGGAGCGTTTGCTGAGCGCCTACCGCCGTATTCGTGGCAACGCGCGCAACGGTCTGGCCGTGGTGCCTGTGGAGATGCGTGCGCAGGGCGTGGCTCGCAAGGCCAGCGCCGATGGTGCCGCCGGCGACCGTAGCATGAGCCGCGGCAGCTGCGGGGGGTGTTTCAACGCCATCCCGCCCCAGCGTCAGCTGGACATCAGCAGCCACAAGAAGATCATCGTGTGCGAGCA
>CAZUNW010000212.1:790-3840 GCA_964621425.1 uncultured Chryseobacterium sp.
TCCTGGTGGACGACCACATCGTGGAACGCTCCAACGGAGGCAAGTAGGCCACGTCCCCGATCCCGGAAGGGCCGCCACCTGGCGGCCCTTCGCTTTTCCGGTCAAGGCCGGTAGGCCACGGTGAACAGGGCGCGGTAGATGCCGAGCTGTTCGCGCACGGGATCCACCAAGGCCGGGTCGTACATCGCGTACCCATCGGTACCCTGCTCATAGGCCAGGGCCAGGTCGAAGGAGAACCGGGTGTTGCGGAAGCCGCCGCCCAGCGAATAGCGGGTGCGGCCGTCGCCGTGCCGCAGGTCGCTGGACACGAAGGGGTCCGTCCAGTGCGCCACACCGGCGCGCAGGAAGGCCGCGCCCACGCGCCACTCGGTGCCCACGCGGATGGCGTGCGTGGCGCGCACCACCTCTTGGATGGTGCGGTTCTCGTAGGCGAAGTCGTAGCTGTCCGCCAGGACGTTCGCGCGCCGCAGGCGCGTGCTCCGCAGGTCGCTGTACTCATAGTCCGCGCTCACGGCACCCGCGCGGCCTACGATGCCGGCCACGGACAGCGCCGCGCGCCAGGGCGTCTGCACGCGGTACTGGAAGCTCCCGTCCGGGCTGTCATACGCGTACCGGTCGCCCGCGCGGAACTGGGTGGACATTGTGCTGCCGTACAGGTCGGTGAGCCAGAGCGCGGCCGGGCTGTGCAATGAGGCCCCGATGCGCAGGTGGTCACCCACGCGGCCCAGGACGCCCACTTTCACGTCCACCCCGCTGCCCCGTGTCACCAGCCGTTCCTCGTAGATGAACCGGTCCAACGAATCGGTGGTGGCGAGCATCGTCTCCGCATGGGTGGTCAGCCGTTCCTGCCGGGAGCCCAGGATGCCCAGCGCCATGCCCACGAACAGCTTGTCGTCCAGTCCGGCGGAATAGAAGAAGGAGGTGTTGCTGTTCGCGCCGTCGGTGCTGATGGTGTGCTGCAGGCGTGTGGGGCCCTGGCCCGAACCGCCTCCGTAAACGCCGTAGGTGCTCGCGCTGCCCGGAAGGGTGTCGATGCCGAAGGTCTGCCAGGCCAGGTCGGCGGTGAAGGGATAGGCGCCGGAGAGCGCATCGTAGCGGGTGCCGTTGGCCTCGTTCGCGAACTGCTGCAGCAGGGTGGCGGGCACGTTCTCCCCGCGCACGGCGCGCTCCCAATTGCTGCTTGCCGTGCGGTCGTAGACCACCCCGAAGCTGCGGCTGCGCCAGCGGCCCTCGTCCTTGTCCGCATGGAGGACCATGGCCAGGTTGCTGAAGTGCAGGCGCTGGTCGGTGTCTGCCGTGCGCATGCCCATGAAGGTGGCGCGGGCATCGTTCACTTCGAGGCCGGGCGTGATGGAGAACTCGCTGGTGGTGTAAAGGGCGAGGCCGGCCGGGTTGGTCCACAGGGCGGCGGGGTCGGCTCCCAGGGCTCCGAAGGCGCCGCCCATGCCCAGGGTGCGGGCCGTTCCTTCCGGCCGCATGGTGCCGATGCGCAGGGCATCATCCTCGTTCTGCGCGTTGAGCGGGGTGCCGGACAGGGCCAGCAAGGCCCCCAGCACGGCAAGGTGGGTGGCGGATAAAGGCTTCATGGTTCAGCGACGGCCACCGCGTGAAGGGGCGGGAGTGGGGCTGCCACCCCCATCGCGGATGCCGCGGTCCATGCCGCCGCGCGAGGGCATGGGTTCCTGGGCGGGGCGTTGGGGCCGGGCGGCGGGCTCCTGGCGGGCCGGACGTCCTTCGGTGCGACCGCGGTCGGGTTGTGCGGTGGGCGTTCCGGTGGCCTGCGGGCGATGGCCGCGTGAGGCGGGGCTGGAGGCGGCGGCGCGGGTGGCTGGTTGCGCGCGTGGCATGGTGCCGGGGCGCAGGCCCACTGGATTGTGCACGGGGGTGCGCAGCCCGCTGGTGGTGCCTCCGATCGACCCCCGATGGCCCACCACACTCCGGTGGTTCACGGTACCGTCCCAGATCACCACGGGCTGGTAGCAGTTCCAACAGTTGCCGCCGTAGCCATAATAAGGGCCCCATCCGCCACCCCAGGCATAGGGGGAGCAGTTCCAGCAGGAACCCCATCCCGTGTTCCATCCCCAGCCGTTGTAGCCCCAAGCGCCATATCCGCTCTGCCAGCTGTTGTTCCAGTAGGGGTCGTTCCAGCCGGGCGAGCCCCAGCCGGTGCCCATGCCCCAGCCACCGCCATAGGTGCCCACCCCCACGCCCATGCCGAATCCGAAGCGGCCATAATTGTAGTAGTAGGGGTCGTTGTAGGTCACGTCATAGTAGGCCCGTGTGTCGCTGTAACGCTGGCCTTCACCAGCGTTGTAGTAATCGCTGCCCGGCTCCTCCGGAGCAGCCGGTGCGGGATCGGCGGGCGCCGGAGCAATTCCTACGGGGCGGTCCTGGGGACGGTCGTACACCCCATCCTGGGTGTAGGCCATGTCCGAGGTGGTGCTGCAGGCCTGCAGCAGCAGCAGGGCCGCGGCGGCGGGCATGGCGATGCGCAGGGTTCGGTGGAGCGGTTCCATGGGGGTCGTGCGGCCTTTCCGGGTGGCAGGGTTGCGTACTTTTGGCCTCCTCACGTGCTTCAAAAATAATACCACGCTGGGGGCTTCATGGCGGATATCCTGACGAAGCGTGCGGAAGACCACGCCCAATGGTACAATGACCTGGTGCTGAAGGCGGACCTTGCCGAGCACAGCGACGTGCGCGGATGCATGGTGATCAAGCCCCATGGATACGCCATCTGGGAGGGCATGCAGCGTGCGCTGGACGGCATGTTCAAGGACACGGGCCATGTGAATGCCTATTTCCCGCTGTTCATCCCCAAGAGCTACCTGGCCAAGGAGGCCAGCCACGTGGAGGGCTTCGCCAAGGAGTGCGCGGTGGTGACTCACTACCGCCTGAAGAGCGACCCGGAGCACGGGGTGGTGGTGGATCCGGAGGCGAGGCTGGAGGAGGAGCTCATCGTCCGCCCCACGAGCGAGACCATCATCTGGAACACCTACCGCGGATGGATCAAGAGTTACCGCGACCTGCCGCTGCTGATCAACCAATGGGCC
>CAZUNW010000212.1:3850-4075 GCA_964621425.1 uncultured Chryseobacterium sp.
GTTCCTGCGTACCGCTGAGTTCCTGTGGCAGGAGGGGCACACGGCCCATGCCACCAAGGCCGAGGCCATCGAGGAGACCGAGCGCATGCTGGAGGTGTACCGCAAGTTCGCCGAGGAATGGCTGGCGATGCCGGTGGTCAAGGGCATCAAGACCGCCAGCGAGCGCTTCGCCGGTGCGGAGGGGACCTACTGCATCGAGGCCATGATGCAGGATGGCAAGGCGCT
>CAZUNW010000213.1:0-4073 GCA_964621425.1 uncultured Chryseobacterium sp.
GCACCAGCCATTTCCTGGGCCTGGACGTGCACGACGTGGGCCTGTGGAACGAGCCCATCGCGGAGGACATGGTCTTCACCGTGGAGCCGGGGATCTACATCCGCGAGGAGAAGCTGGGCATCCGCCTCGAGAACGATGTGCTTGTGACAAGCGGTGCGCCGATCGACCTCTTCGCGGACATCCCCGTGGAGGCCGAAGCCGTGGAGGAACTGATGCGCCGCAGATAGCGGTCGCATGCACGGGGCGCGTTGGAAGCGGGACCACCCCAAAACTGACGAACGTCAGGCCCCCTTGGGGCAAATGCCGTAATATGCAGGTCCAACCGACCACGATGAAGATCCGTTCCTGCCGCGTGAACGACCAGGGCCAGTGCGACCAACCGGCTGAAGGCCGTGAGGAAATGGACCTGCTGCTGGCCTTCGGGGCCCGTCCCTATTTCGAGAAACAGGACCTGCGCGATGCGGTGCGTGCGCTTTCGCCCAAGGCGGCGGTGGTGTTCGTGAGCACCTTCAGCGCGATCGGCCGCGAAGGCATCCGGGAAGGGGGCATCGAGGTGACGGGCATCGCCTTCGAACGCACCTCGCACCGCACCGAGGTGGTGAACCTGGCCGACCACGTGGACAGCCGCGGGTGCGGCAAGGCGCTCATGGACAAGCTGCCCAAGGAGGGGCTCCGCCATGTGCTGGTCTTCAGCGACGGCACGCTCATCAACGGCTCGGACCTGGTGGCCGGGCTCTCCGCAGCCGTACCGGAGGAGGTCACCATAAGCGGCGGCCTCGCGGGCGACGGCACCACCTTCTCCGCCACGCTTACGGGGCTCGACGGCGATGTGCGCTCCGGCAACGTGGTGGCGGTGGGCCTCTACGGCGGGAACCTTCGCGTGGGCTACGGCACCTTCGGCGGATGGGAGGAGTTCGGTCCGGAGCGCGTGATAACGGGCTCCAAAGCCAATGTGCTGCACACCATCGACGGGCGCAACGCGCTGGAACTCTACAAGGAATACCTGGGACCCTACGCGGCCGACCTGCCTGGATCGGCGCTCCTCTTCCCGCTCTCCGTGAAGGCGCCCGGACAGGCAGAGGGCATGGTGCGCACCATCCTCACCATCGACGAGGCTGCGCAGACCATGACCTTCGCAGGCAACGTGCCCGAAGGCTCGCACACCCGGCTCATGAAGGCCAGCTTCAACAGCCTGATCGACGCGTCCGGCAAAGCCGCTGAACGCGGAATGGTGGGCCTCGAGGGCCACACGGCCGAACTGGCGCTACTCATCTCGTGCATCGGCCGCCAGGTGGTGCTGGAGCAGAGCGTGGACGAGGAGGTGGCCAAGGCCATGGCCATCATCGGCAAGGACGCACATGTGACCGGCTTCTATTCCTACGGTGAGCTTTCCCCATTGCACGGCACCAACGTGTGCGGCCTGTTCAACCAGACGATGACGATCACGCTGCTCTCCGAGCGCTGAGCCGGATGAACCCGCGGCTGGAGCGGTTGATCGAGAAGCACGGGCTGGACGGCCCGGGCCATGAGGCGCTGCTGGAGGACCTGAAGCGACTGGTGGGCTCCATGGAACGCGGGCAGGCCATGGCCGAACATGCCTTCCGCATCAGCGAGAGCACCTACCAGGACGCACTCACCACCCTGCGCAACGAATCGGTCACGCGCGACCATGCCATCGGCGAGATCCGAACGGCCATCGGCCGGCTGCTCGGCACGGGCGAGGTGCCGCACGATGACCTGGAAGGCACCATCGACCTCCTGAAGAACGCGGTGCAGCGCACCAAGGAACTGGAGGCCGAACTGGTGACAGCCCGCGAAAGCGCCGACCGCGCCGCACTGGCCAAGAGCGAGTTCCTCGCCATGGTGAGCCACGACATCCGCACCCCGCTGAGCGTGATCGTGGGCACCGTGTACCTCTTGGAGGCGGAGGCACCACCCCAGCTGGCGGAACTGATCGCACCGCTTCGCAGTGCGTGCGACACACTGCTGCGGCTCGTGAACGACCTGCTGGACATGCGGCAGATCGAGGAGGGGCGCATCGTGTTCGACAAGCGTCCCTTCGACCTGCACCAGCTGCTGCGCACCGCACGCGATGCGGCGGAGAAGGCGGGCGCCACAAGGGCCACCCGCGTGGAACTGCACCTGGCGCCGGACCTGCCCCGGCAGGTGACAGGCGATGCGCACCGCCTCACCCAGGTGCTCAACAACCTGCTCTCCAACGCCGTGAAGTTCGCAGCCGGCGGACATGTGCTGCTGAACGCAACGCCCGCAGGCAGCGCCGGCGATGGCATCCGCGTGCGCTTCACCGTGAGCGACGACGGCATCGGCATGTCCTCGGACGAGCTGGCGGTGATCTTCGAACGCTTCACGCAGGCCAATCGCCAGATCCGCCAGGAGTTCGGCGGCAGCGGCCTCGGGCTGGCCATCATCAAGCGGCTGCTGGAGCTTCAGGGCAGCCAGATCCACGTCACCTCAAGCCCCGGGAAGGGCACCTCGTTCCATTTTACGCTCGGGTTCGGGGATGCGGAACAGACCCAGCAGCCAGGCAACGCCGCCCGGCTGGATACCGCCCTGCACGGCAGGCACGTGCTGGTGGTGGATGACCAGGAGGCCGTGGGCGACGTGGTGGCCGGCATGCTCGGCCACCTGCAACTGCAGTGCACCGCGGTGCGCTCCGGCGCGGAGGCCCTCGAGGCCCTGGCCCTTACCCCCTTCGACCTGGTGCTGATGGATCTGCAGATGCCGCACATGGACGGCTACGCCACCGCGCAGGCCATCCGCAAAGACCATCCGCGGCTACCCATCGTGGCGATGACCGCGGGCATCCGCGCCGACACGGCCGACCACGTGCGGCGGCACGGCATGGACGCCCTGGTCCGCAAGCCCATCGACCCGCTGGTACTGGTGCCGCTGCTGAACCGGCTGGTGGGAAAGGACTGACCCGTCCGCATACGATGCGGGGGTCCCTGTGCGTTGCTCAAGGGAAACCGTTCCGTTCACCAACACCACACCAGCATGAGGACCCTTCGCGCCATCGGTATCACGACCCTGCTCGCCGGCTTCCTGTTCAAGGTGATGCATTGGCCAGGCGCTGACGCCCTGGCCGTTTCCGGCGGCCTCATTGCCGCCGTGGGTGCCCTGGCCCCGCTCGTGCGCAGGCAGGCTCCCGCCACTGCAGGGGCGGTACTCCGTCCCCTGATGGGCGTGCTGCTCTGTACCTCCGCACTGATGAACATGCTGCACCTGCCCGGGGGCGACATCCTGTTCCACGGCATGGTGATGGTGACCATCGTATTCCTCCTCTCGGACAGGGCCCGGTTCGACCTACCCCGCTGGAGCGACCTGCGCGGCCTGCCCCTGCTGGCCAGCGCCGGACTGCTGGCGGCGACCGGGACCGCCTTCAAGGTGATGCATTGGCCCTCGGCCAACGTGCAGCTCATCGCAGCGCTCGGCTGCGCCATGACATGGACGGTGTGGTACGGACTTCGTCCGCGTCGGGCCGTTACAGCCGGCGCCTGATGGTGCGCAGGGCCCTCAGCCCGCCTTGCGCAGCTGGATCGGCTCGATCACGCTCAACTCACCGTCCAGCACCATCAGGAAATACGCCCGGCCGTCGAGGTCGGTGATGCGCACCCGGGTGACCGGTCCCTGCACATCGCCGGTCTTGACAATGCGCCCGCTGGCATCCACGATATCGAACAGGGCATCCTGCGTGGACGCATCGTAGTCGAACATCAGCAGTTGCTCGAGTTCATCGATGCGCACGCGGAGGGGACGCTGCTGGCGGGAGGAATGCATGGGTACGGGTCCTTGACCCGATACGCAGGAGGGCCACGCAGGGTTTCAACACACCTGCACCGAACAGGGCCGCACCTGGACCGGACCAAGGGCAGGCGCAGCAAACCGCACACCATGCGCGCATGGCGGAAACGCATGGTGGGCACGCCCGTACAGCACACGGCGAAGGCGATCGAACGAACGCGGTGCGCGCCGAACGGAGAGATCGCCTATATTTGCACCAGCATCACGAGCGCGTCCGTCGCAAGACGGCGCCACCAACCGAGTGACGACAC
>CAZUNW010000214.1:0-952 GCA_964621425.1 uncultured Chryseobacterium sp.
CCTGTTCAGGCTGTTGAAGGCCTTCTGGAAGGTGGTGAAGGGCACATAGACGCGCGCGTCCGGATTGGGACCCATGTCCGCACTGCTTTTGCGCTTGCTCACGCCCACCACCTGGAAGTAGACGCCATTGATCTTGATGTACTTGCCGATGGGGTCCTCGGGCTTGAAGAGCTGGTCCACCACGTCCTGGCCGATCACGGCCACCTTGCGCTCCCCGGCCATGTCCGCGGCGTTCAGGAAGCGTCCCTGGGGCAGTCGGATTGCCTCCACGGCGATGGCCTCGGGCTCGCAACCGTAGACGCTGAACGCACCAACCTTCACGCCGTTGCTCACGTTGTTGCCGCTCTGCCATCCGCCCAGCTGCAGCTGGGGCAGGCACAGTTCGAGCCCTTCCACGCTGCCGCGGATGATGCCGATGTCCTCGTTGTCGAAGGTGAAGCTGCGCCCCTCCTGGAAGCCCGCGTAGGCCTTGGTGGTGGGCATGGTCCACAGGAAGCAGCTGTTGGTGGCGAAGCCTTCGAAGCCCCCCAGCACAGCGTGCTTCAGGCCGTTGCCCATGCCCAGCATCACCACCAGCATGAAGATGCCCCAGCCCACGCCGAACATGGTGAGGAAGCTGCGGAGCTTGTTGCGGCTCAGCACGTTCCAGATCTCGCCCCAGCGGTCGCTGTCGAACATGGCTATTCGTGTCGGAGGGCCTCGATGGGACGGATGGCGGCGGCGCGGCGTGCGGGGATGTATCCGGCCAGCGCGCCGGCCACCACCAGGGCGGACAGCGCCCACAGGGCCACGTTCAGCTTGATCGTGGGGTCGCGGAAGAACTCGCTTCCCGGAACCACGCTCGCGATGCCCTCCATGAGGAAGATGCCCAGCACGAGCCCCAGCCAACCGGAGAGCGCCGTGACGAACACGGAATCCAACAGCACCTGGCCCACCACATCGCCAGGGGTAG
>CAZUNW010000214.1:962-4066 GCA_964621425.1 uncultured Chryseobacterium sp.
TCCCGCGTGCGCTCCTTCACCACGATCAGCATGATGTTGCTCACGCCCACGATGCCCGCGATCAGCGACCCGATGCCCACGAACCACAGGAACGCCGTGATGCCATTGAACACCATGCCCACCGTGCCCACGTTCTCCACATTGTTGTTCACCCACAGCGCGCGCTTGTCCGTGGGGTCGAATCCGTGCCGCCGGGCGAGCACATGCACCGCGCGCTGTTCGGCCTGCTTGGCGCCCGCGATGCTGGCGTCAGCGAAGCTGAACATGATGTCATCCACCGTGCCCTGCGCGTTGAACACCTTCTGTGCAGCGCTCAGGGGGATGAAGACGGGGCTGCGCTGCCCGCGCTCCATGCCGCCGGCCTCGAAGCGGTAAAGCCCCACCACCTCGAAGGGGATGCCGTTCACGTTGATCCACTTGTGCAGGGGGTCCTCCTTCTTGAAAAGCTCGTCCACCACGTCCTCAGCGATCACCACCACCTTTCGCTGCTGCACCATGTCCACCTCGTTGATGAAGCGCCCCTTCAGGATCGACTGGTGCTGCAGGAACTGCGATTCGGGCTGTATGCCGCGTATGCCGAAGCTGCCGCTGTTGCGGCCGTACTGCAGGATGCTCTCGCCCCGCCACACGCTGTACTGCCCGCTGATGTGCCGGATGCCGGGGATGGCATTGCGCAGCGCCGTGATATCGGCCTCCTCCAGAACGATGGTCCGGTTTGAGGGAAGGCCCTGCCAGGGTTTGCTGGTCTCGTTGCCCCAGATGCGGATGCTGTTGGTGGCCGTGTTGCGGAAGTTGTGCTCGAACCCATTGCGCAAACCGGCGCCCGCGCCCAGCAGGATGATGAGCATGAAGATGCCCCAGAACACCGCGAAACCGGTGAGCGCGGCCCGCAGCTTGTTCTTGCTGATGCTGTGCAGCACCTCGCCCCAGCGCTCCCTATCGAACATCGGCGGCTGGTTTTCCGGCCATGGCTCGCGGATCCCCGTACGCGTCCTCGATCAGGCCGTCCTTCAGGCGGATCACCCGCTCGGTCATGGCGGCGATGTCGTGTTCGTGCGTCACGATCACCACGGTCAGGCCCAGATCCTTGTTCACGCGCGTGAGCAGTTGCATCACCTCGTTGCTTGTGGTGCTGTCCAGCGCGCCGGTGGGCTCGTCGGCCAGGATGATCTTGGGGTTGCTGATCAGCGCGCGGGCGATGGCCACCCGTTGCTTCTGGCCACCGCTCAGCTCGTTGGGCAGGTGGTGGGCCCATTCCCGCAGCCCCACCTGCTCCAGCATGGCGAGGGCCTGCTCGTTGCGCTTGCGCCGCGGCACGCCCTGGTAGTAGAGCGGCAGCGCCACGTTCTCCATGGCGTTCTTGAAGCCGATCAGGTTGAAGCTCTGGAACACGAAGCCGATGTAACGGCTGCGCAGCCGTGCGCTCTCCGTTTCGCTCTGGCTGCGGATCGGCATCCCGTCCAGCAGGTATTCACCGCTGTCGTAGGCATCCAGGATGCCGATGATGTTGAGCAGAGTGCTCTTGCCTGAGCCGGAACTGCCCATGATGCTCACGAATTCGCCTCGGCCGATCTCCAGGTCGATGCCCTTCAGCACCTGCAGGATGTTGGCGCCTGTGCGGTACGCCTTGCGGATGCCGTGGAGCTTGATCATCGGCCCCGAAGGTACCGGTGGTCCGGGGTCGTTGGCGCGGCCTTACACGAGCGGCCGCGTCAGGGGAGGAGCGGTGCGCCCGGTACCGGAGGCTCAATGGCGCCCCCTGCTTGCATCCTCCAGCAGCTCCATCACACGCGCATCGGTCACCGGGTCGAACGCATGGTAGTGCTCCCCCACGCTGCGCGGATCGGGCGGGGCGTCGAGGAAGACGAGTTCATCGCAGGAGGCTCTGCAGGCGGGGATGAAGGAGGCCGGCAGCACGGGCACCGCCACAACGATGCGCGCTGGATGCTGGCGTCGCAGCAGATCCAGCGCGGCCAGCAGCGTATGCCCGGTGGCCACCCCGTCGTCCACCACGATCGCCGTCCGGCCCAGCAGGGGCATCGCGGGCCGCCTTCCGCGGTATCGCCGTGCCCGTTCGTTGAGCAGTTCGCGCACGCGCTCCACCTCCTCCCGCAGCCAGGGCTCCTCCAGTTGGAACCGTTGGTCGGTGCGGACCGCCTCGGCTGAAACTGCGCCGATGGCCAGTTCAGGCTGTTGGGGGTGGCCGATCTTGCGGGCGAGCACCACGTCCAGGGGAAGCCCCAGTACGCCGGCCAGGGCGTGGGCCACCTCCATGCCCCCGCGCGGTATGCCAAGTACCACCGCATCGGTGCCGCGGTGGTGCAGCAGGAGCGGGGCGAGCAGGATGCCCGCCTCCCTGCGGTCGGCGAAGGGTGGCATGGCTGCTCAGGGTGTGGTGACGGGATGGGGCCGCGTGGGCTGTTCCTGCGGCGGGCGCATGGGCGGTTCGTCGGGCCGGGTGATGGGGCTGTCCGGTGGCGAGGGCCGGGTGGGTATTTCGCGTGGCGGCGGTGCGGGCCGCTCGGGACCCGGTATCTCCTGCGGGCCCGGTGCGCCCGGGGGCATGGCGTTCCTCATGGCAGGAAGCTAGTCCGCACCGTTCCGCGGCCACCTGTCGATCGTCAGGGTGGTGGGGCCGGTGTGGGCGTGCGCAGCCCTTGTGCAGCGACCGGTGGAGAAAGCAGAAGCCCCTTTGCAGGGGCTCCTTTTCAGCGGTCCGGACGGGACTCGAACCCCGCTCACAGCCTCAACCGCATCGGAATCTATTTGACGCTTCGGACCCCGCTGCTGGTGGGCTTTTCCGAAGTCAGGGCTGTTCGGCGCTGTTCGGACAAAGTTGAGGCGATAAAGAAAAAGTGTCCCCCAAAGTGTCCCCCATAGTGTCCCCCGGGGGACACTATCAAACTACCTTCGCATCACCAGTTGATGAACCCCCAAACGCAGCCCGATGAAGGTTAGCCTATACCTGCGCGACGCGCGCAGTAAGGCTCGCTGGACTACCTTTAGGGTCGAGCAACGTCTATTTGACAAAAAGTAGACCCGTATAGGTTCATGGCGCGAGGAATGAACGCATTGTCAGCATCGCTAAAGGAGGCGATGCTAAA
>CAZUNW010000215.1:0-1408 GCA_964621425.1 uncultured Chryseobacterium sp.
TTTTCATCACACCGGGGTGGAGCGCGGGGTCCACATCATTGTCGATCAGCTTGAACATCGCCGCTGTCACCTCCTGGTCGGTGGCGGGGTCGTAGTCCTTCCAGAACTCCTCGGCGGCGGCCTGGATGCGCGCCACTGCGGCGGCCACCTTCTGGGCGTCCTTCGGGTCCGTGCGCAACTGGTTCAGCAGCGCGAAGCTGCGGAAGCCGAACACCACCACCTCGCTGCCGAAGGCGGCCTCCTGCATGTAGGTGCTGGCCTTCTCCACCTTCGCACGCTCGGTGTAGCCCTTTTCCAGCAGGTCCACCAGCTCACCATACTTCGCCTTGCGGTCCGGGGTGGCGTTCACCCAGGCCATCAGCTCGTTCTCCTGGGCCTTCTTCTTATCGTACACCTTCAGTCGCTTCAGGCCGCGCTGCTGCCCGATGAAGTACTTCCAGTAATTGCTGACGCTGGCGTGCTTGCTGGCGTATTTGATGCGCACGGCGTTGTCCGCGTCCATGTGCTTCTCGTAGATGTCCAGCTTTTCACGGCGCACCTTGACCCTTGAGGGCTGCTCCTGCTCCAGGGCGAGCTTCACACCGTGGCTGCTCAGGAAGCGGTCTGTGCTGCCCGGGTAGCCCATCACCATGGCGAAGTCGCCCTCCTTCACTCCGTTCAGGCTCACCGGGAAATGCCACTTGGGCTTGAAGGGGATGTTGGCCTCAGCGGGGTCGGCGGGTTCGCCGTCCGGGCCGGAGTAGACACGGAACATGCAGAAGTCCCCGGTGTGGCGGGGCCACATCCAGTTGTCTGTGTCACCGCCGAACTTGCCGATGGCGCTGGGGGGCACACCCACGAGACGCACATCGCGGTAGGTCTTGTAGACGAAGAGGTAGAACTCGTTGCCCTCGAACATCACCTTGAGGCTTGCGCTGATGCCCTTGCCGGCGTCAGCAGCCTCCTTTTCAAGGCGCTGGCCCACCTCTGCGATCTTGGCCTGCCGGTCGGCCTCGCCCATGCCATCGTTGAGCTCGGCGAGCACCGTGGCCGTCACGTCGTCGATGCGCTGCAGGAAGCTCACACTGAAGCCGGCAGGCAGCTCCTCCTTGCGGGTCATGGCCCAGAAACCATCCGTCAGGTAATCATGCTCCACGCTGCTAAGGCCCTGCACCGCATCGTAGCCGCAGTGGTGGTTCGTGAGGAACAGGCCCTCGCCGCTGACCATCTCGCCGCTGCAGAAGCCGCCGCCCAGGCGCACGACGGCATCCTTGAGCCCGCTGCGGTTGATGGCATAGATGTCGTCGGCCGTCAGCTTGAAGCCGAGCTTCTGCATCTCGGCCTCGTTGACCTGCTTGAGCTTGTTGAGCAGCCACATGCCCTCGTGGGCGGCTGCCGGGCCGGTGGCGCACAGGAGGGCGACCAGCAG
>CAZUNW010000215.1:1418-4056 GCA_964621425.1 uncultured Chryseobacterium sp.
TGTTCAGTGGGGGTTCGCTTCGCTGAAAGGGCCGCTAAGGTAGCAGCTTCCGCGGGCCGGGGAAGGGCTAACGGGAAGCCACAATGGGCCTCCAGTCCGCTCCCAGCAGCAGGCTGTCCGCCTTGGCTGCGAAGGACCTGAGGGTGGGGGGCACTCCCGTGCGCGCCAGGATGGACTTGTCACGCCCGCCGCTCACCATTCGCAGCCGGGTGCTGGGGATGTCGGTCACTGGGCTGTCGTACCGGTCCTGCAGGTCGAAGAAGCCGATGGCCTCGGCCTCGTGGAGCAGCGTGGCCAGCACCCCGGGGGCCAGGCGGGTCTCGTACCGGCCCATGCGGGACACGTTCGCGATGCCCTCGTAGGTGGCGGTGCCAGCGGCGTGCACGCGTATCCTGTAGGCCGGGCAGGTGCCCAGGCAGGGCGTGCGCTCGATGCTGAAAAAGAGGCTGTCCGCGGGGCTTCCGTATTGGCCGCCATCGCCCGCTCCCGGTACCTTCCGTGCGTTGCAGGCCACCACCACCGCCAGGGGCAGCATCAGCAGCATAATGCGCAGGGGGACCATCGTGGCTGCTCAGCGGCGGCGGGCCTGCTGCTGCTTCTGGAGCTCCTCCAGCCGCTGTTGCCAGCGGCTCTTCTTGCGCGGGCTGCGCATGTTCTGCAGCAGCTCGGCACGGATCTTCTCCTCGTCAACGAACCAGTTCTTCATCACCGTCATCTGGAGGATGCTGATCAGGTTGGCCAGCAGGTAGTAATAGCTGAGGCCTGCGCTGAAGTTGTTCATGAAGAAGAGCATCATGATGGGGAAGAGCCAGATCATGAGCTTCATGCTGGGCATGCCCTGCTGCTGCGGCATCTGCTGCTGGTTGATCAGCGAGTACACGATGGTGCTGGCGGCCATCAGCAGGGTGAAGAGGCTGATGTGGTCGCCGTAGAAGGGCACCGTGAAGCCCAGATCCAGGATGCTGTCGTAGCTGCTCAGGTCATCAGCCCACAGGAACGCCTCCTGCCGCAGTTCGATGCTGCTGGGGAAGAAGCGGAACATCGCATAGAGGATGGGCAGCTGGATTAGCATGGGCACGCATCCGCTGGCGGGGTTCACGCCGGCCTTGCGGTACAGGTCCATCACCGCCTGCTGTTTCTTGAGGGGGTCGGCGTCCTTGTTCTTTGCGTTGATGGCGTCCATCTCCGGCTTCAGTGCGCGCATCCGTGCGCTGGCGATGAAGTTCTTCCAGGTCAGCGGCATCAGCAGCAGCTTGATGGCAATGGTGAGCACCAGGATGATGAGGCCATAGCTCAGGTGGAAGCGGTCAAGGAAGTTGAAGATGGGGATCACCAGCCAGCGGTTCATCCATCCGAAGATGCCCCAGCCCAGGTCGATGATGCGGTCGAACTGGTCGATGCCCGTGCCGCGCAGCGTGTTGTAGTGGTTCGGTCCCAGGTACAGGCGCATGGGCAGGTCCACACTGGCGCCGCGCTGCTGGTCGAAGAACAGCTTGGCCCTGTAACGCTTGGTATGCAGGGTGTCCGCCTCGCTCCACGAAACTGCGATCTCCGACCCGCTTCCGCTGAAGCCCTTGTCGCTCACCATCGCAACGGTGAAGAAATCCTGTTTGAAGGCCACCCAGTTGGTTCGCCCCTGCAGCGTGGCTGCGTCCTCCTCCTCCGTCTCGCTCAGGTAGTCGCGGTCGTCATTGAGGTACTTGAAGTAGATGCTGCTCTTCTGCCGTTCGTTGGGCAGGTACTTCTCCTTCGGCTGCCCGTAGAGGTCCCACTGGAAGAAGAGGTTCGTGGGGTCCACCTCCTGTTCCAAGCCCACCAGTTTCAGGTCCGTGTGGAGGAAGTAGCCGCTGCTGTCCAGCCGGTAGGTGAGCAGGAGGTACTTGCCGGGCTCGCTGGAAGCGGCCTTGAGCTGTACGCTTCCCGGACCGGTGCGTGTGGCGGTGAAGTGCAGGTCGGCCGTGTTCAGGTCAAGGTTGCCGAGGAAGAAGCGGTAGCCGAAGTCGCCCGTATCAGGGTCCTGCAGCAGGAGGGGTTCGCCATGGTATGTGCGCTGGTCCTTCAGGCGGATCACCCCGGGCCGGCCTCCGTGGGTGCTGATGCCGATCTGCAGCTTGTCGTTCTCAAGGAGCACCTGTTCCCCCGCTCCGGTCACGGCGGTATGGAAGATGCCGTAGCGCTGGACCAGGGCCACGTCGCGCAGGCTGTCCACGTTCACGCTGTCGCGCAGGCTGTCGGGCACGGCGGCGAGCAGGGCGTCCACCGGTGGAACGGGTGGCTCCACGCGCGCCGCCTGCTCCGCCTCGGCGGCCTTCTTTTCCAGTTCAAGCTGCGCGAGGCTGTCCTGTTCGCGCTGGGCGCGTGCGAGCTCCTCGCTGCTCGGCGCCGTCCAGACGGTATAGCCGATGAGGATGGCTGCGATGAGGACGAAGCCGATGATCGAATTGCGGTCCATCAAGGGGGTGCGTCGGCAGGCTGCCGCTCGCGGGGCGCCAAAGATAGCCGTGGCGGGGGAAGCTCAGGCGCCACCGGGGCTTGGTGGTCTCAACGGCCGGCCGCCCGCGCCGGCGCCGCAGCGTTGGCTCCTTCCGTGGCGCGGTCGCGCTGCTTCACAGTGGCCTGCACGAAGGCCACGAAGAGC
>CAZUNW010000216.1:0-4046 GCA_964621425.1 uncultured Chryseobacterium sp.
AGGCAGGTGCTGGAGGGTGCGCTCAGCCCGCTGGCATACCACATGGAGAAGAACATGATGGATGCCGCCCTGCTGGCGCAGCACATGGACATCCCAGCCCGCCGTGTGAAACGCCACCTTGAACCGGCCGGTTTCCAGGAGCTGGACGAGGCCCTGCTGAACCGTTACGCCGAAGCGTTGTTGGTGACGGTGGAGGAGCTGAAGCAGGTGCCCCGATGAACCAGCGCGACCTCGCCATTCCGTTCGATCACCAGCAGAGCGCCCATTGCGAAACGGGCGTGATCAGCAACCTGATGCGCTTCCACGGCCTGCCCGTGAGCGAACCGCTGGCCAACAGCATCGGGTCCGGCCTGTTCTTCAGTCACATGCCCTTCCTGAAGATGAACGGGATACCCGTGACCAGCTACCGCATCCTGCCGGGCTGGATCTTCAGCCGGTTCACCAAGCGGCTCGGCATCAAGGTGCGCCGGGTGAGCTTCCGCGATCCGCAGGAGGCGATGGATGAGCTGGACCGCGTGCTGGCACAAGGCCTGCCTGTCGGCATGCTCACCAGCGTGTTCTACCTGCCATACCTGCCCAAGGCCTTCCGGTTCCACTTCAACGGCCACAACATCGTGGTCTTCGGCAAGGAGGGGGAGGAGTACCTGGTGAGCGATCCCGTGATGGACGGGCCGACGCGGATCCATCGGTCGGCGCTGGTCCGTGCCCGCTTTGCGAAGGGCATGCCCAACATCAAGGGCAGGATGTACTATCCCACGCAGGTGCCTGCGGACGCCGCCCTGCGCAAGGCCGCCCTCGATGGCCTGCGGCGCACCGCCCGTGACATGAGCACCACGCCGCTCCCGATGTTCGGCAGCAAGGGCATCGGCTACCTGGCAGGCAAGCTTCGCCAGTACGAGCGCAGGATGGAGGAGAAGGACGCCCGGCTTGCGTTGGGGAACCTGATCCGCATGCAGGAGGAGATCGGCACAGGGGGGGCGGGCTTCCGTTTCATTTTCGCCGCCTTCCTCATGGAATGTGCGGGGCTGCTCGGTGCCCCCGCCCTGCGGGAGAAGGCCCTGGAGATGACCCGCATCGGCGACCAGTGGCGCGACTTCGCCTACGAGGCCGGCCGCCTGTGCAAGGGACGCGCAGAGGGCCACATCACCTATGATCACCTGGCGGACAAGCTGGCCGGGATCGGGCGCCAGGAGACCGCCTTCTTCAAGGAGCTCCGCCAGATCGCACGCAGCCTATGACCGCTCCCGACATCCGGGCGGAAGGCCTGGTGAAACGCTATGGAAGCAGCGGCCGCGCCGCGCTCAATGGCATGGATCTGCAGGTGATGCCGGGTGAGTTCCTGGGCCTGATGGGTACCAACGGCGCGGGCAAGACCACCATGATGGGGATCCTCACGGGTGTGCTCACGCCCACCGAGGGTCGTGTGCGCGTCAGGGACCTGGACGTGGTGCGCCAGCCCGGCAGGGTGCACCGCCTCATCGGCTTTGTACCCCAGGAGATCGCCCTGTACGATACGCTGACCGCGCGTGAGAACCTGCGCTACTTCGGCCGCCTGCACGGTCTGAGCGGGCGCAACCTGTCCGCACGCTGCGAGGCATTGCTGCTCCGCACCGGTCTCCAGGAGCGCGCCGATGAGCAGGTGCGCGATTGGAGCGGTGGCATGCGCCGGCGCCTCAACATCGTGGTGGCCATGTTGCATGCGCCGCCCATCCTCTTCCTGGACGAGCCCACCGTGGGCATCGACATCCAGAGCCGTGCGGCCATCTGGGACCTGCTGCATGAGGTGAATGCGGGAGGTACCACCGTGGTCTACACCAGCCATCACCTGGAGGAGGCCGAACGACTTTGCACCCGTGTCGTCGTCATGGACGACGGCCGCTGTGTGGGGGAGGTCAGGACCGTACGCGGTGGCGAAGGCCATGAACGACTGGAGGATGCCTTCCTGCGCCTCACCGGCAGGGAGTTACGCGACTGACCCATGATCGCACGCCTGCTCGCCCACTTCCAAAAGGAGCTCCTCCTGCTCCTGCGCGACCGCACGGGACTGCTGCTGGTCTATGTGATGCCCGTCTTCCTGGTGAGCGTGATGGCCGTGGTGCAGGACGCCCCCTTCCGGGATTTCAGCGACAAGCAGGTGCGTGTGCTGTTCAAGGACGAGGATGCTGGGCCGGTGGGCCGTTCGGTGCTCGAGGGCCTGGAGGCCACCGGGAGCTTCACCATCACCAGTGGCCAGCAGCTCAGTGACAGTGCCTTCCGTGAATCGGTGCGCCGCGGCGAGCACCAGATCGGCGTGGTGGTGCCGGCCAACGCATCGGAGGTCCTGTCCGCGCGCTCCAGCGGCGCCATGGCCCTGCTCTTCGACCCCCTCACCGGCGACTCCACCTCAGCCGCGAACGCTGACAGTGCCATGGTGCGGATGGTGGTTGATCCCGCCGTGAAGCACGTGTTCCGTGAACTGGTCCGTAGCAGCCTTGTGCGTGTGCTCGCCGGCATCAGTTCGGAGCAGCTGCTGGCCGACATGCGCGTGCGCCTGGAGGCCATAAACGGCGACACGCTCCCTCCGATCGCGCTGGGCGGCCCCTTCGTGGGTGTGGACCAGCAGCTGGCGGCACGCGAATACACGGGAAGCAAGGTGGCCAGCGACACCACCGCCCATAATGTGCCGGCCTGGACCATCTTCGCCATGTTCTTCACTGTGGTGCTGCTGGCCGGCAACATCGTGAAGGAGCGCTCATCGGGCTGCATGGTTCGCCTGCTCACCATGCCGGGCTCGGTGGCCGAGCGCCTCATAGGCCGCATTGCGGCCTACCTGCTGGTGTGCCTCACCCAGCTTGCCCTCCTCCTGAGCGTGGGCCACTGGCTCCTTCCCGTGTTCGGCCTGCCGCCGCTGGGCTTCGGCACGCTGGAGGAGCTGCTCATGCTGGTCCTTGCGGCCCTGTTCGTGGGGCTGGCGGCCACCTCCTTCGGGGTGCTTGTGGGTTCGTTCTCGCGCACGCAACAGCAATCGGCCATCCTGGGAAGCACCGTGGTGGTCATCATGAGCGCCATCGGCGGCATCTGGGTGCCCCTCTACATCATGCCTGGCGCCATGCAGGCCATCGGTCGCATCTCGCCCCTCAATTGGAGCATGGAGGCGTTCAACGTGGTGCTGCTGCGCCATGGCGACCTCGCCGAATTGCTCGTCCACCTGGTGCCGCTGGCCCTGTTCGCTGGGGCCTGCCTGGTGGTGTCCATCGTGGCCGAACGCATCGTCTCCTCCCGCTGATCATGGGTGAACGGGTGGTGGTCACCGGGCTTGGCGTGATCAGCGCCCTGGGGCGTGATGTCGCCGGCAACCTGGATGCGTTGCTCAATGAGCGCTCCGGCATCGGACCGATCACCGTGCTCCCCACGAGGCACCGGGGAGCGATCCCGGTGGCCGAGGTTCCCATGGACGATGATGCGTTGGGCAGGCTGGCCGCGCCGCGTTCTGTGCGCAGCTGGACGCGCACCGCCCTGTTGGGCCTGTGCGCTGCGCGGGAGGCCCTCGGGCAGGCGGGCATCGATCCCACCGCACAGCGCACCGCCTTCATCTCGGCGACCACTGCGGGCGGCATCGACAAGACCGAACCGGTCTACGACCAGTACTTCCGTCCCGACATCCCGGAGGAGGCGGCCCAGTACCTGGGCACCCACGACCCCGGTGATCATGCCCAGCGCATCGCAGCCGAACTCGGTTTCCGCGACCTGGTCACCACCCTCAGCACGGCCTGTTCTTCCAGTGCCAATGCGCTGATGCTCGGCGAGCGCCTGCTGCGTCATGGCCTGGCCGATGTGGCTGTGGTGGGTGGGGCGGATGCGCTGTGCAAGCTCACCATCAACGGGTTCAACTCCCTGCTGATCCTGGACCGGGAACCGTGCCGCCCGTTCGACCGCGACCGTGCTGGCCTGAACCTGGGCGAGGCCGCAGCCTACCTCGTGCTCGAGACCGCCGAACATGCCCGGTCACGCGGGGCCGGGGTCCTGGCCGTGGTCTGCATGGCGTACCAGCCGGGCAGCTCGAAGCC
>CAZUNW010000217.1:0-4036 GCA_964621425.1 uncultured Chryseobacterium sp.
TTGCATGTGTTAAGCCTGCCGCTAGCGTTCATCCTGAGCCAGGATCAAACTCTCCGTTGTAAAAGTTTGTCTGATCTTGGTCTCGACGTGGCCCTTCTTCCTGATCGTTGATCAAGAGGACCTTCTGCTGTTCTCAGAATGGACAATACTTCAAAGAACGTTATGCGAACCGACCTTGGCCGGCCACAGACGTATCAACCTCACCCTCGTCATTGCGCGGACGTTTCCGCGAGAGGGACGGCAAATGTAAGTGGTTTTCTCGAACCAGACCTCGGACAGGTGAAATATTTTCACACAACCCGCGCCCAGCGCTACTTACAGACCATCCCCGGAGGGGTGTTGGAAAGAACGACCTTCGAAAAGCGGGTGCAAATGTACGTGCTTTCCACACTCACCACAACACACAACCAGCTTTTTTTTGACAGTACCCCCTCAAGGCGTGCTCAGCGACATCGGTAACACCTTGCCGTTGAAGTACTTATGCCCATCCAATAAAAATCGCGCCACCTCCGCTCCCACCTGCTCCGGACCTACCGGAGCCTGGTATCCGGGGAAGGCCTCGCGCAACATGGCCGTGTCCACGGCACCCAGCGCAAGGCAGTTGCACCGCACATCCCGTTCCCGCAGCTCCTCCGCAAGGCATTCCGTGAATCCGGCCAGCGCCATCTTGGACGCGCTATAACCCGCGAGTCCCGCGAACTTCACGCTGCCCTGCACGCCACCCATGCTGCCAATGGACAGCACATGGCCGGGGGGGACACCCGACAGCCGCTCCGCGAGGGCCTGTGCCA
Organism: uncultured Chryseobacterium sp.; assembly: GCA_964621425.1. Taxonomy (GTDB): domain Bacteria; phylum Bacteroidota; class Bacteroidia; order Flavobacteriales_F; family PHOS-HE28; genus PHOS-HE28. Next base: position 792 of record CAZUNW010000217.1, read on the forward strand.
GCAGGAACGGCACGAAGGCATTCAGCCGGAACAGCGCGTCCAGGTCGTCCGCCGTCCATGTCCCGAAGCCGCGTTTCCGCAGCAGACCCGCATTGTTCAACAGCCCTATCACACGCCGGTCGCCCACGCGGTCCACCACCTGCTCCACCGCTCCGGGCTCGGCCAGGTCGAGCTCGAGCGCTTCAAGGGTAGCCGCTCCGCCCGCGCATTCCTGCTGCAGCGTGCGCAGCGCCGCACCATCGCGGGAGACCGCCAGCACGTTGACCCCATGGCGCTGCACCAGCGCCCGGGCCGCTTCCCTGCCCACTCCCCTGCTGGCCCCGGTGACCAGGGCGATCGTCGTAGTGCTCATCGTTCGCGCTTGCGTTCGGACCGTCGTTGGCGTCGCTCCTCAGTACGCTGCTCCTCGCGCCGCATGCGTTCACGCACGGCCGGGTCCAGCTGGTCGCCCAGGTTATTCATCTGGCGCTGCACCCACTGGCGGCGCGATCGCACATACCCCGATGGGCGCTGGCAGGAATACCGTCGCGGTGCCGGCAGCACGGCCGCGAGCAGGGCCGCCTCTCCCGGGGTGATGCGGGACGCACCCTTGTCGAAACAGCGCCTGGAGGCGGCCTCCACACCGAACGTACCGGGCCCCAGCTCGGCCACATTTAGATACACCTCCAGAATGCGCTCCTTGCTCCAACAAAGCTCAATGAGGAGGGTGAACCAGACCTCCAACCCCTTGCGGAACCAGCTGCGCCCCTGCCAGAGGAAGACGTTCTTGGCCACCTGCTGGCTGATGGTGCTGGCGCCCAGGACACGGCCGCGCTTGCGGCGGGCATTGATCTCAAGCGCACGGCGGATGGCCTCGATGTCGAACCCCTGGTGCAGCATGAAGCGCTGGTCCTCCGCCGCGATAACCGCGTTGGGCATGGCACGCGGCATACGGTCCAACGGGCACCACGTTCGAGCGGCCGCGCCCTGTTCGAAGCGCTGCACCACCATGGTGGATGTGACGGGGGGTGGCAGGAGTGCAAGGACGGCCACCCAGCCCAAGCTGACCAAGGCAGCCCAGATCATCACCGAAACGGCGGCGCGCAGGAAGGTCCGGGCCGGGGCCATGCATCAAAGGAACGAAGGGGCGGCGACCCGGGCCCCGCTCAGAGCAGGCGGCCCGCTGCGGCGATGGCCGCGTCATAGTCCGGTTCCGCACCCAGCTCGGGCGTGAGCTCGTGGTGGCGGATGACGCCCTGCTGGTCGATCACCCACACGGCGCGGCAGTGCAGGCCCTCCATGGGACCCTCGGCGAAGGCCGCGCCCCAGCCCATGGCCAGGTCGCGGTAGCGGAAATCACTGCCGGTGTGAACGTTGGTGATGCCCTCCGTCTCACAGAACCGCTTCATCGCGAAAGGCAGGTCCATGCTGATGACGAGGACGTGCGCGCCGAGGCCTGCAGCCTTCTGGTTGAAGGTGCGCGTTTCGGTGGCGCACACGCTGGTATCCAGACTCGGAAGGGCGAGCAGCACCACCACCTGCCCGCGCAGGGAGGCCAGATCATGGTTTGAGCGGTCCTGCTTGACGAAACGGAGGGCGGGTGCGGGCTGGCCGACACCGGGGAGGGCGGAGGTGGTGCGTGGTTGGGGCACGGTGTATCGGGGTTGGGTGGAAAGGACTCGTGGCGAACGCCGCCCGGACCTTATTGTTCGTTCATGACCTTGGCGATGGCCCCTTCGTAGATGGTGCGGGCGTCCTCGATGAGGCCGAAAGACTCGTCATCAACCACCAGTTTGCCCTTGGTGACGTGACCGAGCAATATGAAGGGTACGCGGCTGGCGCGCATCATGTCGAGGAAGGCGTTCTCCTTCTCCTCGTTCACCGCGACGGCCACGCGGCCCTGCCCCTCCCCGAACAGGAAGGCATCCGGGCGCACCTCGCTGTCGGTGACGATGTCGAAACCCAGGCCGTTGACAAGGCCCATCTCGACGAGGGTCACCCACAAACCGCCATCGCTCACATCGTGCGCGGCCGAAATGGCGCCGGAGCGGATGAGCATGAGCATCATGGTGTGCAGGCGCACTTCCTCCTCGAGGCTGAAATACGGGGCCGGGGAGCGCCGGACCCCATGGTGGCGCACCAGGTATTCGCTGCAGGCGATGTCGTCCGTGACGCGGCCCAGGAGGTAGATGAGCTCGCCCTTGGCACGGAAGCCCAAGCCCATGGACCGGGACGCATCGTTGAGGACGCCCACCATGCCGATGGTCGGTGTGGGGAAGACGGGGACGGTGGCGTCCGCGCTGACCGTCTGGTTGTAGAAGCTGACGTTGCCACCGGTGACGGGTGTACCGAGGGCGCGGCAGGCCTCGCCCATGCCGGCGATGGCCTCGCTGAACTGCCAGTACACCTCGGGGTCGTATGGGTTGCCGAAGTTGAGGCAGTTGGTGATGCCGCATGGTTCGCCCCCGCTACAGGCGATGTTCCGGGCGGCCTCGCACACGGCGATCATGGTACCCTTGCGGGGATCCGCGTGCACGTAACGGCCGTTGCAGTCCACCGTTACGGCCAGCGCCTTGCCTGTACCGCGCAGAAGGACGAGGCCCGCGTCGCTGGGCGTATTGGTGCTCATGTTGTTGGTCCGCACCATGGAATCATACTGCTCGTACACCCAGCGCTTGCTGGCGATGTTGGGGCTTGCAAGGAGGTCATGCGCAACGGCCCGGAGATCGGCGGGCTCGTCGATCCCGGCCGCATCGAAGCGCAGGTTCTCGGCGTAGTAGGCCGGCTCCCGGACGGCACGCTCATACACCGGGGCGCCGCCGCCCAGGACCAGGCTTTCGGCCGGCACCTCGGCCACGAGCCGGCCATCCATGTAGTAGCGGAGCATGCCGCCCTCGGTGACTGTTCCGATGGCCACGCAGTTGAGGTCCCACTTGTCGAAGATGGCCTTCACCTCCTGCTCGCGGCCCTTCTTCACAACCACGAGCCGGCCTGGCGCGTGGGCACGCGGTCCAGGTGGATGTCCATGCCCGCCCCGCCCTTGGCGCTCATTTCACTGGTGCTGCAGGTGATGCCAGCCGCCCCCATGTCCTGCATGCCGATGATCGCATCGGTGGCGGCGAGCTCAAGGGAGGCTTCAAGAAGGAGTTTCTCCATGAAGGGATCGCCCACCTGCACGGCGGGCAGATCGTCCATGCTGGTGTCGGTGATATCCTTGCTGGCGAAGCTGGCCCCGTGGATGCCGTCCTTACCGGTGGCGCTGCCCA
>CAZUNW010000218.1:0-4015 GCA_964621425.1 uncultured Chryseobacterium sp.
GGCGCCCCTGGCCCCGGTCAAGGTGGCCGTGATGCCGCTGGTGAAGAAGGACGGACTGCCGGAGAAGGCACGGAGCATCATCGACCGCCTGAAGCTCGACCACCAGTGCCAGTACGACGAGAAGGACAGCATCGGCAAGCGCTACCGACGCCAGGACGCCATCGGCACCCCCTACTGCATCACGGTGGACTATGACACCATGCAGAACGACACCGTGACCCTGCGCGAGCGCGACAGCATGCAGCAGGAGCGTGTGGCCATCGGTGAGCTGGAGCGCATTGTGGGCGCGAAAGTGGACATGAAGGCCCTGCTCGGCAGGCTGTAGGCCGCTATCTTCGCGCTCCCTCTTCCTGAGGGGCACCTGCCCAGGTGGCGGAATCGGTAGACGCGCTGGTCTCAAACACCAGTAGCCCTTAAAGCTGTGCGGGTTCGAGTCCCGCCCTGGGCACTACAGCCCCCGGCCGCCCAGCGGACGGATGAACGGCGACGGCCATGCAGCAGGACCAACTGGTCTACACGGACCCCCGGAAGCAGGAGCGTTATGACCGCGCCTACATGCGCATGGCGCTCGAATGGTCCAGGTTGAGCCATTGCACCCGCAAGAAGGTGGGCGCCCTCATCGTGCGCGAGGGCATGATCATCAGCGATGGGTACAACGGCACCCCCACCGGCTTCCCCAACGACTGCGAGGACGAGCAGGGTCTTACGTTGTGGTACGTGCTGCACGCCGAGGCCAACGCGATCATGAAGGTGGCGCGCAGCACAAACAATGCGCGCGGTGCAACGTTGTACCTGACGCACTCGCCCTGCCGGGAATGCAGCAAGCTCATCCTGCAGGCGGGCATCAAGCGCCTGGTGTACCTGCACGCCTACAAAGACCCCTCCGGGCTGGAGCTGCTCGCACGGGGAGGGCTCACCCTGCAGCAATTGGTCCTCGACCCCGCATGAGGGACCCCCGTACCATCCATCCGTCGATCCCCCTCCTGCTGAGCGTGGCGCTCGTGGCAGGACTCTTCATCGGCCATGGCATGCGCCGCGAGGATGTGCCGCTTCCCGCCCTGTTCACCCTGCGCGCAAGTGCCCCTTCCGACAAGATGGAACAGGTGCTCGAGCTCATCGACCGCCAGTACGTGGACACGGTGGCCAAGGAACAGCTTGTGGAGGAGGTGCTCCAGGACCTTTTGCAACGGCTTGATCCGCACAGCTACTACATCAGCGCCGCTGAGCTGCGGGCGGCCCAGGAGCCACTGGAAGGCAGCTTCGAGGGCATCGGGGTGGAATTCGCGATCCAGCGGGACACCGTGGTGGTCATCGCGCCCGTGGAAGGCGGGCCCAGCGCATCGCTCGGCATCCGCGCGGGCGACCGCATCCTCGCGGCGGACGGGCAGAGCATGACGGGCGCGGACATCACCAACGACCTGGTGATGGAGCGCCTGCGCGGACCAGGGGGCAGTACGGTCAAGGTCTCGATCCTGCGCAAGGGGCAGGCACGGCCCTTCGAAGTGAGCATCCAGCGGGGCAAGATCCCCATCACCAGCGTGGCCGCCAGCCTGATGCGGCCTGACAGCACCGGATACATCAAGTTGGTGCGGTTCGCCAGGACCACGCACCAGGAAGTGGTGGACGCCGCGCGTGAGTTGCGTGCGGCCGGCATGGAACGGTTGGTGCTCGACCTGCGCGGCAACGGCGGGGGCTACCTGAACGCCGCCATCGAACTGGCCGACGAGTTCCTCCCGGAGGGGCGCATGATCGTCTACACCGAGGGACGGGCCCACCCCCGGCAGGACTACCGGGCCACACGCAGCGGCCTCCTGGAACAGGTGCCATTGGCCATCCTGATCGACGAGGGAAGCGCCAGTGCCAGCGAGATCCTGGCAGGCGCCGTGCAGGACAACGACCGCGGGGTTATCGTGGGGCGGCGGTCCTTCGGGAAGGGCCTCGTCCAGGAGCACCTTGACCTGCCCGACCGCAGCGCGGTTAGGCTCACAACGGCCCGGTACTACACCCCCAGCGGGCGCAGCATCCAGCGGCCTTATGGCGAGGGGATCGACTACGCCGACGACCTGGCCGACCGCCTGGACCACGGCGAACTGCTTCACGCGGACAGCGTGGTGGTGGATTCCTCGCAGGTGTTTTCGACCCTGTCAGGCCGGAAGGTGTTCGGAGGGGGCGGGATCAGCCCCGACCTTTTCGTGGCTGCGGATACGGTGGGGTCATCGCGTTTCCTCAATGAGCTTTTCCTGAGCGGCACCCTCAACCAGGTCGCTTTCGACGTGGCCGACCGCGAGCGCAAGCGCTTGGAGGCATACGGCGACCCGCTGGTCTTCCGCGACCGCTTCCGCATGGACGCCACGCTTTGGACGGAACTGATGGCCCAAGCGGACCGGGAGGGCGTCGTGGACCGGCCGGAGGAACGCCGGCGCAGTGCGGGCACGATCGAACAGCGCCTCATGGCGGGCATAGCCCGCAACATCTGGGGCAATGCGGGCTTCTACCGTGTGGTCCTTGATGGGGACAGTCTTTTCCTGAAAGCGGATGAACAGCTGCGCAGCGGCCGTCAGCAATGAAGAAGGGGGGCTTTGCAGCCCCCCTTCCATGATCGATCGTTCGGCTTAGTGGCCGGCAGGAGCGGCGGCAGCAGAATCCGTCTTGGTGGTGTCGGCAGCAGCAGCAGCAGCAGCAGCGGCTTCAGCGGCGGCAGCGGCAGCAGCAGCGCTGTCAGCAGCGGCAGCAGCGGCGAGGCTGTCGGCCGTGGCCTTGGCTTTGGCATCCAGCTCCTCCTGGCTCGGACCGCCGCAGGCGACGAGCAGCGCGGCCATGGCGGCCAGCACGGTGAACTTCTTGGTCATTGTCGTGGTGGTGTTTGGTGAAAGTGGCGGCAAAAGTAATGAACAGCTCGGAATTGCAAGCGCCTGACGAAGTTCGGGGTGCCTATCTTTGTACCGAAGGCTGTTAACAACCAGACAACCCCCTGATCCTCATGCCCTTCCAACTACCCGAACTGCCCTATCCGCACGCCGCACTGGAGCCGGTGATCGACACGCTCACCATGCAGATCCACCACGGGAAGCACCACCAGGCGTATGTCACCAACCTGAACAAAGCCATCGAGGGGACGCCATTGGACGGCCAACCCATCGAGGAGGTGCTCAAGGGCCTGGACATGACCAACATGGCCGTGCGCAACAACGGCGGGGGCCATTACAACCACACCCTGTTCTGGTCCATCATGGGGCCCAACGCCGGCGGCACACCGGAGGGGGAGCTGGCCGGGGCGATCGCCTCGACGTTCGGCACGTTCGATGGGTTCAAGGAGAAGTTCAACAACGCCGGCATCACGCGCTTCGGTAGCGGATGGGCCTGGCTCTGTGTACAACCGGGTGGCAAGCTCGACCTGTGCTCCACACCCAACCAGGACAACCCCCTGATGCCCGGCACCGGTTGCGGGGGCACCCCGATCCTGGGATGCGATGTATGGGAGCACGCGTACTACCTCCACTACCAGAACCGCAGGCCCGACTACATCGCGGCCTGGTGGAACGTGGTGAACTGGCGCGAGGTGGAACGCCGCTTCCTCGCCGCCCGCTGATCCGGCGGCGCCCCTCCTACTTTTGACCGCATGACCCGTTGGGCGTACGCCGCCTTGCTTGTCCTGCTGGTGCGCGTGCCGGCCCAGGCCGGCGACGGAGGCCCTTGGCGCCCATTGGGCGCGGAAGTCCCTTCGGCGGACAGCCTGCACCGGGAGCCGGAGCGCCTCATCGCCAGCGTCCTGGCCGTGGGGCTGGGCACCTTCGGCGCGCACCGCATCTACCTCGGAACCCGCCCGGGCGTGATCATCCTCTACGGGGTCACCTTCGGTGGCTTCGGGTTACTCCCCCTACTGGACCTGGGTCACCTGCTGTTCACCAAGGACCTGGGGGACTACCGGAACAACCGGCAGGTGTTCATGTGGGCGCGACCGCGGGAGCGGCTCACTCCACCGTGACGCTCTTGGCCAGGTTGCGCGGCTGATCCA
>CAZUNW010000219.1:0-3959 GCA_964621425.1 uncultured Chryseobacterium sp.
ATGCCGAGCTCCTCCTTGATCTTGCGGACGTAGTTGCGCACCTGCTGGTAGGACTGCTCATCGCGCGCGTGGTAGATGATGCCGACCTTGGCGGCATCGGCCAGGTTGCGGGCCACGGGCCGGCGTTCGAGCGAGGCCTCACGCACGAGGCGGCGCCTCCCGAGCCATTCCTTGATGCGGTCCAGCAGTTTCATTCCCCGATCATCCGGCTGAATTCCTCCTCATCGATCACCGGCACCCCGAGCGCCTCCGCCTTGGCACGCTTGGCAGGGCCCATGTCCGCTCCGGCGACCACAAAGGTCGTCTTCTTGCTGATGGAGCCGCTCACCTTGCCTCCATGTCGTTCAATGGCGCCGTGGATGCCGTCGCGGCTGAAATTGCGGAAAACCCCTGACACCACGATGCTCTTTCCCGCAAGCCTGTCGCTGGCGGGCACCGCACGGGCCTCCACCTCGAGCGTCAAACCTGCGTGACGCAGCCGTTCGATGACCGCCCGGTTGCCCTCCACGGCGAAGAAGTCGGCGATGCTCGCGGCGATCACATCACCCACCTCATCGATGGTGATGAGCTCCTCTTTCGACATACCCATGAGGCGATCGATGGAGCCCACGGCGCGGGCGATGCGTTTGGCCACGGTCTCGCCCACATGCCGGATGCCGAGTGCGAAGAGCACCTGCTCGAACGGGATGGACCTGCTGGCCGCGATGCCCTCCACCACCTGGCTTGCGCTGCGCGCGCCCCAGCCGCGGCCCAGGGCCAGCAGGCGATCCTCCGTCAGGTCGTACAGGTCGGCCACATTGCGCACAAGACCGGCGCGGAAGAGCTCCTCCACCGTCTCGCCTCCCAGCCCGTCGATGTTCATGGCCTTCCGTCCCACGAAGTGCTCGATGCGCCGGGTGATCTGGGGCGGACACTGGTGCTCGTTGGGGCAGTAATGCTGGGCCTCACCCTCAAGGCGCACCAGTGGTGTGGCGCACTCCGGGCAGGCGAGCGGGAATGCCACACGCAAGGCACCGGCCGGGCGCTGGTCCTTCTCCACGCCCACCACCTGCGGGATGATCTCGCCCGCCTTCTCCACCCGCACCACGTCGCCGACATGCAGGTCCAGCCGCTCCAGTTGGTCGGCGTTGAAGAGGGAGGCCCGCTTCACCGTGGTGCCCGCAAGCAGCACGGGGTCCAATTCGGCCACCGGGGTCACAGCACCGGTGCGTCCCACCTGGAAGCTCACGCCCAGCAGGCGGGTCACGGCCTGCTCCGCCTGGAACTTGTAGGCGATGGCCCAGCGGGGGCTCTTGGCCGTCAGGCCGAGCTCGTCCTGCACGTCCAGGTCGTCCACCTTCACCACGATGCCATCGATGGTGAAGCCGATCGAATGCCGGGCCTTGTCCCAGTGGTCGATGAAGGCCATCATGCCTTCCACGTCATCCGCCTGGCCGATGTAGCGCTCCCCGGGGAGCGGTGTCCGGAAGCCCCACTCGCGCGCCTTCATGATGTTCGCATAGTGGCTGCGCGCGGGAAGGTCATCGCCCTGCAGGGCGTAGATGAAGCTGTCCAGTTTCCGGCGGGCCACGAGGCGGGGGTCCTGCTGCTTCAAGGTACCGGCCGCTGTGTTCCGCGGATTGGCGAACGGCTCCTCGCCCGCACGCAGCCTTTCGGCGTTGATCCGCTGGAACTGCTGCGCAGTGAAGATGACCTCGCCGCGCGCCTCGAACTCGGCGGGCCAGCCCGAGCCCTGCAGGCGCAGGGGTATGGCACGCACCGTGCGGATGTTGGCCGTGATATCCTCGCCCTTCTCCCCATCGCCGCGGGTGACACCGCGCACCAGTTCGCCATTGTGGTACGTGAGGCTGATGGCCACCCCGTCGTATTTGAGCTCCATCGTGTAGCGCGTGCGGCCCACACCCTTCTCCACGCGGGCCACGAACTCAGCGACCTCATCGCGGCTGTAAGAATTGGCCAGAGAGAGCATGGGGTAGCGATGGGCCACCACCGGAAAGTTCTTCGTGATATCGCCTCCCACGCGCCGGGTGGGGCTGTTGGGGTCGTCCAGTTCCGGGTGGGCCGCCTCCAGCTGCTCCAACTCCTTCAGGAGCTCATCGAAGCGCTGGTCGCTGATCACCGGATCGGCCAGCACGTAGTAGCGGTGGTTGTGGTGCTCCAGCTCCCTGCGCAGGGCGTGGATCCGGTCGGCGGCCTGGGATGGTTCCATGATCCACGTGGTCATCTAGCGCAGGGCATGCCCGTAGCGCGGCGCCCCGCCAAGGTCGTGAAGAAGCGTGGCCTCGCTGATGCCCATCTCCAGCAGGAGCCGGGGCAGCGCGCCGATGTGGTCGCGGTGGCCCTCGAACCAGAGCGCACCTCCGGGAGCGAGCGCGGACAGTGCCTGCCGCGCGATGGAATGATGGAAGCGGAGCGGGTCCGCATCGTCCACGAACAGGGCAAGGGCGGGCTCATGGTCGCGCACGTGGGGCTCAAGGACCGGGGCCTCGGAGCGCGGCACATAGGGCGGGTTGCTGACGACAAGGTCGCAGCCTGCGGGCAGGCGCCAGGCAGCGTCCAGGGCATCGGCCAGCTCCCAGCGCACCACAAGGCCATGACGGGCACCATTCGCCGCCGCAACCTCCAGGGCCTGTTCGCTCACGTCGAGGCCGTGCACCTCCGCCTGCGCGAAATGCCGCTTCAACGCAAGTGCTATGCAGCCACTGCCCGTACCCACGTCAACGATGCACCGCGGGTGCGCAGCAGAACGGACGATGCGGTCCACCAGTTCCTCGGTCTCCGGACGCGGGATCAGCACCTCCGGGCCCACGGCGAGCACCAACCCGTGGAACGAAACGCTGCCGAGGACGTATTGGACGGGCACGCCCGAGCGCAGGCGCTTCAAGGGCAGGTAGACGCGCAGGAGCTCGCTCTCGCTCAGCGCCGCATTGCGATCGGCCAGCGACCGGTGCAGGTCCCTGCCCAGCTGGTGGTGGAACACCGCCGCCGCGATGGCGCGCGCCTCCGAGCGGGGATAAAGCGGCTGCAGGTCCTGCTGGTACAGGTCCAGGACCGCGCCCACGGTGTTGGATGCGATGCGCACGGGACAAAGATGGGCCGCCACCGTCGCATCTTCGCAGCCACACGCGGGGAATGCCTCCCGCGGGATCCGCGATCGATGGAACACGCCGCCGCCATGGACCGATGCCTGCAACTGGCCAGGCTCGGGGCTTCAGGTGCGGCGCCCAATCCGCTGGTGGGATCGGTGCTGGTGCAAGCGAACGAGGTGCTCGCAGAAGGCTGGCACCGGTCCGCGGGCGGACCGCATGCCGAGGTGGAGTGCCTGCACGCCTTCGGGCCCGGCACTGTGCCTGCGGATGCCGTGCTGTATGTGAACCTGGAGCCCTGCACCCATCACGGCCGCACACCGCCATGTGCCGACCTGCTCATCGCACGCGGCGTTCGCCATGTGGTGGTGGCGCACGAGGACCCCTTTCCGGCCGTCGCCGGACGCGGCCTGCAGAAGCTCCGTGCAGCCGGCATCACGGTGGCGACGGGTGTGCGCGAGGCGGAGGCCCGCTGGCTGAACAGGCGGTTCCTGTGCAGCGTCATGCGCAACAGGCCCTACATCATCCTGAAGTGGGCTAGGTCGGCGGACGGTTTCCTGGACCGGCATCCACGTGGCGAGCGCGGTGTGCAGCGCATCAGTTCGCCGGCGACCGATGTGCTGGTGCATCGCTGGCGAAGCGAGGAACAGGCCATCCTGGTGGGCAGCCGCACGGTTGTGAACGATGACCCGGGCCTGACCGTGCGCCATGTCACCGGTCGAACACCGTTGCGGGTCGTGCTGGACCGCGGGGGACTGGCGCCCGAGGCCTCACGGGTTTTCGATGGCTCGGCCCACACCCTGTTGTTCGGCAGCACCTGGCGCAGCGGGATACGCGCGGAACAGGTGGTCGTGGACCCGTCAGCAGACGCGC
>CAZUNW010000220.1:0-1144 GCA_964621425.1 uncultured Chryseobacterium sp.
GCCGCAGCGAGGCACAGGCCACCCAAGTGGCCGCCCAGCGCAGCACCGCCGAGCAATGGCGGAGCAAATGGGAGCAGGACGCGCGCATGGGCGCGGACCGCAACCAGCGTGCACGCGAAGACGCCGTGGCCCAGGCTGAGCGCCAGGTGGCCCTCCAGCAGCGCGGCGCCGAGCTGGCGCGTTCTTCCCGCGATCAGGTGCAGGACGCCAAGGACGTGCAGGCCCGCGTCGGTCAACAGCTCAGCCAGCGCGCAGCGGACCAGCGCATGGCCGCGCAGGAGCAACTGGATCGGACCCCGCTCAACCAGCCCAAGGACTTTGCCGATTACAACCGCTCCAAGCTGGCCTCCGACTATCCTCCCGGCGTCACCGAGGAAAGCTACACCGAGGGGAACAAGGTCGTCATCCGCCGCGTCGTGGTCAACGGCAACAAGGCGGACGAGTACAGCAAGGTCATCGCCAAGTGGGGCACGTTCTACTTCAAGAACGGGCAGAGCATCACCGAGATGATCTGGTCCAACGAGACCGAGAACGAGTAGGGGGGCGTTGGCTCCTCCGTAAGGAGGACCTGATCATACTGCCTCCGGGTGCGCTACAGGGCATCGCATGATCGGGAACACCGTCCCGCTCACTTCATCACCCCTTCCTTCCGGGGCCGCGGCCTGTCCCCGCTGCGCTCGTTGGCGGGAGCGCCCCCGGGGGGCTGGGGGATGGCCGGAACACCGTCGCGTTCGCGCATGCGTTTCACCAGGTCGGCCACCTGGGTGGCGTTGAGCTGCTTGCCCACGATGGTGCGCTTGGGTCCGATCAGGAAGATCTTCGGGGTGGCGTACACATCGTAGGTCTCCGCGTAGTTCAGGCTCTGTAGCGTGGTCAGCTTCGGGATGTATGCATAGGGCTCCTTCTTGGCCTCCTCGTAAACCGTGTGGGTCAGGCCCACGTTCACCCAGTCCAGCTTGTTCTCACGGATGAAATCCTTCCAGTCGTCGAACAGCTTCTTGTCCGTGGCCTTCGCCACGCTGAATACCTCGATGCCCATGGGGCGCAGCGTATCCCGGTAGCTGGCGTGCAGCAGCGGCAGCTCCTTCTTGCAGTGGCCGCAGTGGGGGTCCCAGAAGACCAGCAGGATGTAGTCGTTTGGCAG
>CAZUNW010000220.1:1154-1465 GCA_964621425.1 uncultured Chryseobacterium sp.
ATGCTGCGCCACACCTGTTCAGTGGTGTCGGGCAGGATCAGCTCAGCGGCTTTGGCGCCGATCACCAGCGGTGCCTGCTTGCGCGCGCGTTCGCACAGCTTCTTCAGCTTATCCTCGCTCATCCAGAAGGCCTTGCTGGCGTTGCCCTCCCTGGGGCAGTAGTAGTTCAATGCCATGTGCACGAACACGGCGTCCATGCCCATGATGTCGCTGGTCTCGTAGCGGTAGGTGATGCCGTGCACCACGAAGCGGAACAGGTCCTCGCTGGGCCCCAGACGGGCGATGAGCGCATCGGCCAGCTTGATGATGGT
>CAZUNW010000220.1:1475-3922 GCA_964621425.1 uncultured Chryseobacterium sp.
CCGGCCACTCGGTGGAATCGTGGCTGTGGGGGACGCCGAAGTACTCGTCGAACTTGTTCTGGAAGACCGGGGTGTACACGATCCGTTCATCGGTCAGGTCCACGTTGTCCCAGTAGTGGTCGCGGAACTGGTAGTAACCGGCGATGCTGTCCAACCGCCCGTCGGGCAGGCGCGGCTTTTCCAGCCGGGGGGCCATGCTCATGCGCACGATGGTGGCCACCAGGGTCCCGGGGGCCTTGGTCACCAGGTCCTCCTGGTAGCTGCGCACCTGTTCATCCAGCTTTTCCAGGGAGGCCTTGAGCATGACCCTACGGTCCTCATCCGTGGTCAGGTCCAACTCCCTCCGCAGCGCGTCGCCATCCTTCTTGCGGTCATTCAGGAAGCGGATGTAGCCCAGGAAAAGGCGGTTCTCCTCGCTCTGCTCCACTTCCATGGCCCCCATGAGGTCGGAGGCCTGCGTACGCATCCGAACGACCGGCTCGTTCACCAGCAGTTCGAAGTACCGGGGACCCTTCACCACCACGGCGTATACGCCCGACTTGTAGCCCTTCGCCCGGTTGAAGACCACCATCCCGCGGGCATCGGCCACCGCCGTATCCGCGTAGTAGAGCTTGTTCCCGTAGTAGTTGGCCAGGTAGACGGTGTCCTTCTCGGTCCCGGCGATGCGGAACTCGAGGCGGCGGCGTTCCTGGGCCAGCAGGGCCGTGACGGGCAGGGCGGCCAGCAGCAGGGCGGTGCGGGTGCGCATGGGTGCAAAACTAGGCCGGTCCAGCGAGGGGGGCTGACCGTTAACACCTGATCAACAAACACCGGGCCGGGTAGGGGATCCCACGGGCGATCGTTGGGAAGGCAACTCCCGGGTCTTTCCTTCGTCCTCCGGGTACACTATCTTTGGACTTCAACCCAACGCACATGCGCAGGAGCATTCTTACCCTCTCGTTCGTTGCGATCGCCGCCATGGCCTCCGCCCAGGAGCGCCAGATCAAGGTGGTGGACACCCCGCAGATGAAGGCCAAGGCCGAGGAACGCACCGAGCTGGTGAACCGCACGGTGAAGCTCAATGAGGCCCAGCGTGCCCAGGTGCTGGACGCGTACCTGGAGGTGGAACGCTACCGGGACGCCCTGCGCCAGCGCTTCGAGGGTCAGCCCCCCGAAGTGGTGGAGGGTGACATGCCCGGCCAGTACAAGGTGATGGACGAAATGGTGGAGAAGCGGCTGAACGCCGTGCTCACCGAGGATCAACTCCGCGTCTGGAACGAGGCTTCCCGCTGACCTGTCAACCGTCCTCGTGAAGGCCGCCCCCCGGGCGGCCTTCCGCGTTCAGGTGGCCTCAGCCGTCTTGAACTCGCTGGTGGTGTGGAAGGTGATCGTCGGGTTCTCCCGGCGCTCCAGGTCAAGGATGTAGGCGGTGGGTGCCATGAAGACAGGGTTGCCGTCCTTGTCCTCCACCACCTGCTGTGCCTTCACCCGGATGAACCGGTCCAGTGCGGTCGGGTCAGTTCCTGTGAGCCAGCAGGCCTTGTGGGCCTGGATGGACTGGAACGCGCATTTGGCGCCGTATTCGTGCTGCAGCCGGTACGCGATCACCTCGAACTGCAGCTCACCCACGCAGCCCACGATCTTCTTGTTGCCGGGCTGCTGCACGAAAAGCTGGGCAACCCCCTCGTCCGTCAGCTGCCGGATGCCCTTCTCCAGCTGCTTGCTCTTCATGGGGTCCAGGTTCACCAGCTCGCGGAACAGCTCCGGCGAAAAGGCCGGGATGCCGCGGAAATGGAGTTCGGCACCCTCCGTGAGCGTGTCACCGATCTTGAAGTTCCCCGTGTCGAACAGCCCGATCACATCGCCTGGCCAAGCTTCGTCCACAATGGTCTTCTGGGCCGCCAGGAAGTTGGTGGGGGTGGCGAAGCGCAACTGCTTGTCGAGCCGCACATGCCTGTAATACGTGTTCCGCTGGAAGCGGCCGCTGCACACCCTGAGGAAGGCGATGCGGTCGCGGTGATTGGGGTCCAGGTTCGCGTGGATCTTGAACACGAAACCGCTGAACGCCTTGTCCTCCGGCGACACCGGTCCCTGGTCCGTGGGGCGCGGTTGTGGGGTGGGGGCGATGCGGACGAAGGTGTCCAGCACTTCCTTCACCCCGAAGTTGTTGAAGGCACTGCCGAAGAAGACCGGCGCCGTGCGGCCCGCCAGGTAGTCCTGCAGGTCAAGAGCACCATATACGCCCTCCACCAGCTCCACGTCGTGCCTCAGCTGGTCTGCGGCGTCCCCGCCCAGCTGGGTGTCCAGCTGCGGGTCGGCCAGGTCATTGATCTGGACCGCCGTGCGCTCCACCTTGGTCTTCACCTCCTCGAACAGGCGCAGGTCCTTGTCGTACAGGTCGTACACCCCCTGGAAGGTGGCCCCGATACCGATGGGCCAGCTCAGTGGCGTAACCTTGATGCGCAACT
>CAZUNW010000221.1:0-3917 GCA_964621425.1 uncultured Chryseobacterium sp.
CGCTGCGGTCGTGCCCCAGGTGGATCACCTCGGCGCCGGTGCTCTGGATGATCCTGCGCATAATGTTGATCGCTGCGTCGTGCCCATCGAATAGGGACGCGGCCGTCACGACCCGGATCTTGTTCTTCGGAACGTAAGGAGGAGCTTGCACGAAGGTGGTCGACATGGCTATCTGGACGGGCTGGTGCCCGGGATAGGCGCGAAGTTACCGGAGGGGGAGGATCCACGTGTCAAGGGACAAGTGTCAACGGCCCCCGGATCACGCCACCTTGATGTCTTGCTACTTGACCCTTGCTACTTGAGCCTTGTTCTGGCCACCGGAAGGGCTGTGCGTTACACCCTGTCCGCCCCGCGCCCCATGCGCAGCACCAGCAGCCGCAGCCCTTCGAACAGCAGCACCAGCAGCGCCGATGCCACGAACGCAGGCAGGTAGTGCCACCAGCCCGCGTAGGCGAAGCCGAACAGCGCACGCAGCCACGGCACCCCGAGGGTGAGCAGGAACACCACCAGCGCCGCGGTGAGGATGAGGCGCGTGGCCCAGGTGGCCCGCCAGAGCACCACCGGGAAGGAGCGCGTGCGCGACAGGTCGGTGAGGATGAGCGTGAAGTTGCAGAGCAGCAGTGTGCCGAAGGTGATGGAGCGCACCTCCGCATCGGTGTGGCGCTCGTGCAGGCTCAGGAAGTACACGACCAGCACCGTGCCCAGGCATAGCAGGCCCTTCAGCAGGCTCAGCAGCATGGCCCGGCCGCCGAAGAAACGGGCGGTAACGGCGCGCGGCGGGCGTGCCATCAGGCGGCGCTCGTCGGGCTGTCCCTCGAACACCAGCGCACACACCGGATCGATAATGAGCTCCAGGAACACGATGTGCATGGGCATCAGCAGCAGCGGCAGCGTGGGCACGAAGGCCGGGAGAAGCGCCAGCCCCACGATGGGCACGTGCACCGCGAGGATGAAGTCCATCGCCTTCTGCAGGTTGTCGTAGATGCGCCGGCCCAGGCGGATGGCCGAGACGATGGAGGTGAAGTTGTCGTCCAGCAGCACCAGCGAACTGGCCTCGCGCGCCACGTCGGTGCCCTTGGCGCCCATGGCCACGCCGATGTCCGCCGCCTTCAGGGCGGGCGCGTCGTTCACCCCGTCGCCGGTCATGGCCACCACCTCGCCGTTGGCCTGCAGGGCCTGCACCAGCCGCAGCTTCTGCTCGGGGTGCAGCCGGGCGAAGACGTTCACCGCGCGGATCGCCGCACGCAGCCCTGCATCGTCGAGCTGCGCAAGCTCCTCGCCGGTGATGGTCCGCGGGGCGTCGCCCAGGCCGATGCGTTGCGCAATGGCGCGGGCCGTGGCCGGATGGTCGCCCGTCATCATGATCACCCGCACGCCCGCCGAGCGGCACAGGTCCATGGCGGCGGGCACCTCGTCGCGCACCGGATCCTCCAGCCCGATGAAGCCCTCGAAGCGGAAGGGGAAGCCGGACTGGCCCGCCGGCAGCTCGGCACCGGCCGGCAGTTCCGCACTGGCCACGGCGATCACGCGCATGCCCTGTTCCGCCAGCTGGTGCACACGGGCCTGCAGTCCGGCGCGCTCCGACTCCGCCAGGCCGCACAGCCCCAGCACCCACTCGGGCGCGCCCTTGGCCGAGGCCACCAGCGCGCCGCCGTCCGCGGAACGGTGCACGCGGGTCATCATCAGCGCCTCGCGGCTGAAGGGGTATTCACGCAGGAAGGCCGTTGCATCCCCGGCGGCGCCATGCGCGTCGTGCGCCTCGCGGATGGCCAGCTCCATGGGGTCGAAGGGTGCTGCAGCGCAGGAAAGGGCGGCGTGCCGCAACACTGCTGCGCCCGGCACGGCCTGCCCGCGGGCATCGGTGACCACCGCCACCTGCATCCGGTTGCGGGTGATGGTGCCGGTCTTGTCCGCGCACAGCACCGTGGCGCTGCCGAGCGTTTCGATGGCCGACGGGCGCCGCGTGAGCACGCGCTCGCGGGAAAGCCGCCACGCGCCCAGCGCCAGGAAGATGGTGAGCACCATGGGGAACTCCTCGGGTAGGATGGCGATGGCGCTGGAAAGCCCGGCCAGCATGGCACCCAGGAGGTCGCCACGGGTCAACAGGAATACGAGCACCACCAGCACGCAAATGCCCACCCCGATGAGGCCGAGGCGCCGGATCAGCACCTTCATCTCCGCCTGCAGCCGCGTGTCGCTCTCCCCGATCGTGGCCAGCACATGCCCGATGGCGCCCACCCGCGTGGCCATGCCGGTGGCGGTGACGCGCATCAATGCCTGCCCCTGCGCCACCAGGGTACTGCTGTGCACGCGGTGCAGCTCCGGTACCGGGTCCGTGGTATCCGCAGGGGCGGCGGTGCGGTCCACCGGCACGGATTCGCCGGTGAGCAGCGAGGTGTCCACCTGCAGGCCTTCGGTGGCGATGAGCACCCCGTCCGCCGGCACGCGGTCGCCTTCGGCCAGTATCACCAGGTCGCCCGGCACCACTTCGCGCCCGGCGATGCGCACCGGCGCACCATCGCGGATCACCAGCGCACGCGGGCTGCTCAGGTCGCGCAGGGCCTCCAGTGCGCGCTCGCTGCGCCGGTGCTGGATGAAGGTGAGCACGATGATGACCAGGATCGCCACCAGCAGCGAGGCGCCCTCGCGGTAGTCGCCGAGGAAGGCGTAGATCACGCCGCAGGCGATGAGCAGCAGGAACAGGGGCTCGCGCAGCACCTCGCGCACCAGCGTCCATGCGCTCTTGGGGCGTGCGGAGGGCAGCTCGTTCGGCCCGTGGCGGGCCAGGCGCGTGCGCGCCTCTTCAGCGGTGAGCCCCACGTTGGTGTCCATGCGGATGCTGCCGCCAAATGTCGCTTGGCCGGGTGCATCGGTGGGCAACGTTCGTCAGGACGGCATCGGCACATCGCGGCGGGCCGCTAATTTTCCGGCATGGCCCTACCCCGCATCCGCACAAAAGCCGAATACGACGACGCCTGCGCCGAAGCCATCACGGACCCCGCGGGCTATTGGGCGGAACTGGCTGCTCAGTTCACCTGGCACCGCCGGTGGGACAGCGTACTGGATTGGGACTTCCAGAAGCCCGATGTGAAGTGGTTCATCGGTGGTCGGCTGAACATCACCGAGAACTGCCTGGACCGGCACCTGACCGCGCATGGAGACAGGACCGCCATCATCTGGGAGCCCAACGACCCGAAGGAGGCCTTCACACGCATCACCTACCGCGAATTGCACGAACGCGTGTGCCGCTATGCCAACGTACTGAAGCGCAACGGCGCGAAAAAGGGCGACCGCATCTGCATCTACATGCCAATGGTTCCCGAGCTGGTGATCGCCACGCTCGCCTGTGCGCGCATCGGCGCCATCCACAGTGTGGTATTCTGCGGGTTCAGCGCGCAGAGCCTGGCGGACCGGATCCAGGACGCCGCGGCCTCGATGGTGCTGACCAGCGACGGGCTTGACCGCGGCCCCAAGCAGATCCCCGTGAAGCGCGTGGTGGACGAGGCACTGGCCGCATGCCCCAGCGTGGAACGGGTGATCGTGACACGCCGCCTGGGCTGGGCGGTGGACATGCGCGAAGGCCGCGATGCGTGGTTGCACGATGAGCTGCAGCATGTGGACGCGGAGTGCCCGGCCGAGAGCATGGACGCGGAGGACCCCCTCTTCATCCTTTACACCAGCGGCAGCACGGGCAAGCCCAAGGGCGTGGTGCACACCTGCGGCGGGTACATGGTGTACACCGGTCACACTTTCCGCAACGTGTTCCAATACGAGGAAAGCGACGTGTACTGGTGCACAGCCGATGTGGGCTGGATCACCGGCCACAGCTACATCGTCTACGGCCCGCTGCTCAACGGCGCCACCACCGTGGTGTTCGAGGGCGTGCCGACCTTCCCCGATGCCGGCCGTTTCTGGCA
>CAZUNW010000222.1:0-3910 GCA_964621425.1 uncultured Chryseobacterium sp.
GCTTCCCCGCAGAATCGCCTGGCTCCTGACACACGGATCATTGCGGTCGGCGGACCGGCGATGGGCGGGCGCACCCCAAAGGAACACAGCCGCGTGCGGCAAAAAAAGAAGCGGGCCCGCAGGCCCGCCTCCACGCCGTCTTGTTCGCTCAGCGCTTGATGAAGGTCTCCCCCATCCGCGCGTCGTAGTTCAGGTAGTACAGGTTCTTGCGCAGCATGTTGATGTCCACGCGGTCACCGTAGCCGCGGCGCACGATGTTGCCGTACTGGTCGTAGATCTCGTACAGCGTGGCTTTGGAGAACAGGATCTCATCCTTGGGTTTGGGTGGGCTCCACGTCACGATGGTCACCGTGGGATCCGTGTACTTCACCACATCGCTGTACCGGCTTCGCTTGGTGAGGTCCACCTGCTTCACCCGGAAGGTGTTCTCCCCGCTGTGGGGCGTCACCTTGAACTCATAGGTGTGTTGTCCAGGGCTGCCGATGCCCATCACTTCGCCAGCCTTCACCCACTTGTTCCACCGCTTCTGCTCCACGATATAGGGCAGCTCGCCGGTCTCGTTCGTGGTGGTCCATCGGTACACGCCATCGGGCGTCATGGATTGCTGGACCACCTCGAAGGTGCTTTTGGGTCGCAGCACCTCGGGGTTGAGCACCACGGGCATGCAGCCGTCCTTGTGCTTTATCCGCACACGGATGGCATCGCCCACCTTCATGCCGTAATTGGCCAGGTCCACCTCGAAGGCACTGGAGTTGATCTCATCGGTGGCGATCTGTTCGTTGACGGTGACCTCATAAACGCAGAAGCCCACACCCGCCTCCGCGAAGGGGTTCTGCACGAACAGGTTCTTGCCTTGATAGCGACCGTCCAACGCGATGATGCCCGCCCAGGCGGGAAGGCTGAGCAGGGCGACCAGGGAAAGAAGGGCGGTACGCATGGCCGAACGGGGTCTGGAGGATGACAATGATACGAGATCCGGCATTTCCTGTCATCCCTCCTTGCCTGCAGTCCCTGCGGCCACTGCCCCGGCCATCCGGCGGACATCCGCCTCGGTGAAGCGGCCGGACGGGTCATCCCGCACCTCGAAGGCACGTCCATCGGCACGCACAACGGCCATGAAGTGCACGAACACCAGAGCGGGGTCGGGAAAGGTGCTGCGGTACAGCAGGTGATCGGGGCCCTCCTCCAGCACCTCGTGCTTCTGCAGTGGGTCGCGGGCCAACGCAGCCTTCAACCGCGCCAGATCACCCACCCCCTCGGTGATGTCCAGTCCGAAATGCACGCCGGCACGCAGCTCCAGGGTTCCGGTGGCCTCGTTCCACCGCACCACCAGGGAGTCGCCTTCCAGCTCATCCGGCCCGGGCACCAGCACCTGCAGGGGCAGGCCCAGGTGTGCGAGGTCGAATGGCATGGACATGGCCACACCAGCGGAGTCATCCGCTACAGGACCGTTGACCGTCCCTCCCCCCCGCCCGCAGGCGGCGAGGAACAGGGCGGCGAACAGCTGGAGGGCCTGACGCATGGGCCGCCAAGCTACAGGTGCGCGGAGCATCGGCGCTCAGGGCAGCTGCTCGGTGCGGGTGGCCGTGGGCACCGTACCGCCGATGTTCACGAGAACCGGGTCGCGGTCGTTGGCGGATCCCGCGTACTTCACCTGGCCGTTGAGGTTCACGTCCTCCGGGTGGTAGCCGTTCACCACCGCCGTGGGCACCGAACCGCCGATGCGCACCAGGATGGGGTCCCGGTCGTTGCCTCCGCCAGTGTACTTGATCTGGCGGTTGAAGGTGACGTCACCGGCCCAGAGCGCGCGCACGGTGCCCACCGCCTTGCGCGCATCGGTGCCGAAGGTGCCCGAGGCCGGGTCCGTCAGGTCCACCGGTGTGGCGGTGGCGCTCAGTGCCAGGGCAGGTGTGGCCATTGCGCCCAGGTGGTTGCGGTGCCGCACGGCCACGAAATAGTCACCGGCGGATACGGCGAAGCTCACCGGCGAGGTGCCATCCACCCCGACCACGTCCCCGTCACGCTGCAGCAGCGCAGCCTTGCTGGCCACGATGGTGGCGCTGTTGGCGCTGCTGCGCAACTCCACCACAACCCAGTCCACGATGGCGTTAACGCCTGTGACGGCCAGCACCGGGGCCGTGGTGGCGCCGCTGGGCGCACCCACGAAGGCATAGCCCAATGCCGTGTAGGGCTCGGTCAGCGGCACCAGCCCCGCCCCACGCAGGTCATCGTTCATCAGACCCGAGCCCGTGTTGTACGGTCCCTCCAGGAAGACCTTGGCGGCCACCCTTACCTCGGGGAACACGAGGGTGGGGATGAGGCACCACGAATTGAGCGTGCCCTCGTCCTGGGTCGCCACGTCCTGCACCCGCAGCACCCAGTTCCCTTGGAAGCCCTGGCCGTTGAACGCGGCGAGCGATTGGGCCGGCACCACGAAGAGGTTGTTCAGCGGACAGGTTGCGCCCACCGCGCCGTTCACCCCGGTCTGGTCGAATTCCACGATAATGTTGTCGGAACTGGTGCAGATGCCGCTGTTGATCAGGTTCACCACTGTGCCCGCGGGGCTCTCCAGCGACACGCGCACGTCGGAACTGTACGTGTGGCTGATGTTCACATACACGTTGAGGTCGCTCAGCGTGGCACCGCCCAGCGCGGGCACGGCGATGGTATTGCTCGCCGTGGCATTGTCCAAGACGGGCGCGGAGGCCGTGCTCGTGTAGGTGGTGCAGCCCGAACCCGGCAGGGTGCAGTTGGCCACCACGCCGGTGAACGACACGTTGCACTGGCTGAACTGGTCGTGCAGGATGTTCACCGTAACGGGGCTTCCGCTCGCATACGGGCCATAGGGGCCGTACACGCCCGTGGCCGTGGCGTTGCCCACGGTGACCGGCTGGTTCGGGCCCGCGCCATCCGAATCGATCTGCAGGGTGACGCTGGAGGCGCTGCCCAGCGAGGTGAGGTTGATGCTCACGTTGTACTGGGTGCTGCCGAGGCACGGGGTGCTCAGGGTGGCCGCGGGCTGGGTGCATACCGGCGGCGTGAAGGAAAAGTTGAAGATCCGGGTGGACCACGCCGCGGCGGGGTTGTATTGCGCCGTGCCCCAGAAACTGCCGGTCACGGGGTCCACGTCGAGCGAATTGTAGTCGCCGTAGCGGTTGCTGGAGTTGGGCGAGGTGCCCGCCACGATCACCGCCTCGGCGAAGGTCATCTGGCCCAGGGGGTCGGCCGCGCTGCGGCCCGTGTAGCGCAGGCCGGGGAAAACGGTGGCGCTACTGACGTTGTATGCCAGCCCGATGTCCCCGGCGGCATTGATGGAGATGGCCGCCATCCAGCGGCTGGTGGCGTCGGGTGAATAGGTGCCCTGCTGGTGGATCGCCCAGGGGTTGGCGATGCCGCCGTTGCGGCGCAGCTCATACCAGCGCACACCGGCGCGGTCCGCACCGGTGACATCGGTGACGTGGTTGCACACGATGGTCTCGTGGGTGCCGAAGTTGCGGTACTGGGCGCGGTTCATGATCACCTCGCGCAGGGGATCGAGGTTGGTGGTGGAGCCGGGCTGGTCCACGCAGGAGAAGGACGTGTAGCCGCACAGGCCGGTGTCAAAAGGGTCGGTGGGCATCAGGGACGGACCCGCAAGCACGCTGTTGGCCGGAGTGATGAAGTCCAGTGTGAGGGTCCACAGCTCCAGGCGGTCGGCCGGTATGCTGGTGGTCCAGGCGTCATCGGCCATGCGCATCACCATGGCCGGGGCATTGGCGGGCGGCGCGTCGCCGCCCTCGAAGGTGATGGGCGTGGTGGCCTGGAAACCGATGGTGGGGAAGTCGGGCGTGGTGAACCGTTGCGAGGTGGCGGAAAGGCCGGCAAGCATGCGGTTGCGGTCCAGCGCATAGATGGGGCAACCGGTGCCCTC
>CAZUNW010000223.1:0-1539 GCA_964621425.1 uncultured Chryseobacterium sp.
CTGGTGTAAAGCTTGCTATTGTGGGCGTGGTGGTAATTGTGGCTGCGCTCCCAGATGCTCACAGGGGCCAGCATGAAGAGCCCGAAGAGGGTAAAGAACGCCTTGGCCACCAGGGACTTCTGCAGGATGGCGTGGTGCAGGTAGTCGTGGTAGATGACGAAGATGCGGCCTAAGGTGAGGGCCACCAGCAGGCTGCCCAGGGCACGGCTCCACCACGGGTCGGTGCCGAAGACCACGGCATAGCCCACCGCCAGCACCACCAGGCTGGTGCACACATGCCACCAACTCCTCCACCGCACTTCCTGGGCGAAGGAGCGGGTTGCCAGGATCAGGTCCTTGCCATCACGCATGGTACAAAAATAGCCCTCAGGAGCCAGTGCCGGAGCCCAACGCTGCCGGACGCTTGTGTTTCCACCGTCGGTGGGTCCAGAGCCAGATGGCCGGCCGGCGCCGGATGTCCTGCTCCAGACGGCGGGTGTGGGCCTCGGTGATCAGCCCGTCCGGTGTGTTGCCGGGTTCGGGCACCAGGTCCTCGAAGCGCATCACGTAGCGGCCGCGGGCCTCGCGGTCAATGCCGCAGTAAACCACCGGCAGGTCCAGCTTGCGGGCGATCTTCTCGGTGCCCTGGAAGACCGGGGTATCCTGGCCCAGGAAGGTGGTCCAGTAGGCCCGCTCGGGTGGCGGGGTCTGGTCGGCGATGAAGGCCGTGGCCGTGAGCAGGTTCCGGTCGCGGATCATGCATTTGGTGGCCTCGGCCATGGGGTAGAGCCCGTTGCCCAGGCGTGTGCGCATGCGCACGATCAGCGCATTGAACCGCCTGTCGTGCAGTGGGTGGTAGATCACGTTGAGGCGGTGCAGGCCGATCTGGCTGAAGCGCGCGCCGCCCAGCTCCCAGTTGCCCCAATGGCCCATCACGATGATGATGCTGCGTCCGGCGCTGTGGTGGCGTTGAAGCACCTCCTCGCCCTCGGTCCGCACCAGCCGTCGCACGTCCTCGGGTGTGATGGTCAGCGTCCTCAACGTCTCCACCACGAGGTCGCAGAACCACCGGTAAAAGTCGCGTTCGATGCGCGCCCTTGCCGCGGCGTCCTGCTCAGGGAAGCTGTTGCGCAGGTTGGTGCGCACCACTCCGCGGCGGTAGCGGAGCAGATGGTAGAGCAGTACGAAAAGGCCGTCGCTCATCAGGTAGAGCAGCGGCATGGGCAGCCGGGCCAGGCCGTGCAACAGGGGCAGCGCGAGGTAGTAGGCCACAATGCCCATGGCGCGAAGATCGGACATCGCGGAACCTGACGATCGTCAGGGCCCCTTGGCGGCCTTCCTGCGGAACTTTCCTGCATGGCAGCGCGTGATGGGGGCTTCAGGGCCCTGGCGGTGGAGGCTGGTGAGCTGTCGGCGTTCGCCGGGCGTTTCTTCGGCAATGCGTTCCACCGCCGGTTCGAGTGGCGGGAGCTTCTTCGCCAGGCGGCCATCAACGGGCACCAATCCCTGCCGCTGGTGGGGGTCACCGCCTTCATCATGGGCCTGGTGCTCACGGTGCAG
>CAZUNW010000223.1:1549-3890 GCA_964621425.1 uncultured Chryseobacterium sp.
GAGCCGCCCCACGCTGGCCCGCTTCGGTGCCGAGAGCATGCTTCCGGCCATGGTGGCGATCAGCGTGGTGCGTGAGATCAGTCCCGTCATCACCGCCCTGATCTGTGCGGGCAAGATCGGCAGCAGCATGGGGGCCGAGCTCGGCAGCATGCGTGTCACCGAGCAGATCGATGCCATGGAGGTGAGCGGCACCAATCCGTTCCGCTACCTGGCGGTCACCCGCATCTGGAGCACCACGCTCATGGTGCCCGTGCTGGTCGTGCTCGCAGATGCCATCGCCATCTGGGCCTCGTGGATCGGGGTCAACCTGCGCGATACGGTCAGTTGGCCGCTGTTCTACCGCCAGGTGTTCGATTCCCTGGAGTACGGCGACTTCCTGCCCTCCTTCGCCAAGAGCTACCTGTTCGGCTTCGCGATCGGGCTGGTGGGTTGTTACAAGGGATTCACCACGGCAAAGGGAACCGAGGGCGTGGGTCGCAGCGCGCACAGTGCCGTGGTGGTATCCAGCCTGCTCATCTTCATCCTTGACCTCATCGCCGTGCAGTTCACCGACCTGCTGGGGCTCACCTGATGACGGACGCCGGCCCTGCTTCCCCCGCCGAACGGGTCATCGCCGTGCGCGACCTGCACATGTCCTTCGGCACCAACCAGGTGCTGCGGGGCTTCGACCTCCACCTGCATCGCGGGGAGAACGTGATGGTGCTGGGAAAGAGCGGCAGCGGCAAGAGCGTGCTCATCAAGTGCATCGTGCGCCTCTTGGAGCCTGATGCCGGTCACATCGAGGTGCTGGGCCGCGATGTGCTGGCTCTGGGCCAGGAGGAGCTGGACCGCCTGCGGGTCAAGATCGGTTTCCTCTTCCAGAGCAGTGCGCTGTACGACAGCATGACCGTGCAGGAGAACCTGGAGTTCCCACTGCGCCGCCACTGGATGTCCACCTCGCGCATGGCCATGGACCAGCTGGTGGACGAGGTGCTCACAGCCGTGGGCCTCGCCCACACCCGGGCCATGTACCCCAGCGAACTCAGCGGCGGCATGAAGCGCCGCATCGGCCTGGCGCGCACGCTGATCCTGAAGCCCGAGATCGTGCTCTACGACGAGCCCACCACCGGCCTCGACCCCACCACCGGACGCGCGATCGTGGAGCTCATCCTCCAGCCGCAGCGGCAGTCCAACACCAGCAGCATCATCATCTCGCACGACCTCAACGTGGCCAAGCTGGCCGCCAACCGCATTGCGCTCCTGCACGAGGGACGCAATCGCGTGGAGGGCACCTATGCGGAGTTCCTGGCGAGCGCCGACCCCGTCGTGAAGGAGTTCTTCATCTTCATGTGAAACCCATGGAAAGCACCACCGGACGTTCCATCCGCCTGGGCCTCTTCGTCCTCGCCGGCACGGCCGTGCTGGTGACCGGCCTCTACCTGCTGGGCAGCAAGCGCAGCCTGTTCACCGATACCATCGCCGTGGAGGCCGTCTTCCAGCAGGTGGGCGGACTGCGGCCGGGCAACAACGTGCGATACATGGGCATCAACGTGGGTACGGTGGAGGACATCACCATTGCCAGCGATACGGCGGTCCGCGTTCGCATGGCCATCCGCACCTCCTCGGCTGCCCATATCCGTGGCAATGCGGTGGCCACAGTGGGCAGTGACGGGCTCATGGGAAACCGTTTGGTGAACATCGCCCCCGGGGAAGGCGGCGCTGTGCCCCTGGCCGAGGGTGATGTGCTGCCCAGCAGTGTGCCGCTGGACACCGACCTGATGCTGCGCACCCTGGACCGCACCAACGTGAACCTGGCCGCCATCACCGATGACGTGCGCGAGCTCGCCGCGCGGCTTAATACCCGGGGCAATGCGGTGGACCTGCTGGCCGATACCGTGCTGGCGCACGACCTCAGCGTGGCCCTGCGGGAGATCCGGGTCGCGGCCGGCCATGCGCGGGCCGCCACGGAAGGGATCGACGTCCTGCTGGGCGATGTGCGCGAGGGGCGCGGCGTGTTGGGCACCCTGGTCGGCGATCCGTCCAGCGAGGCACAGGTGCGCGGCCTGCTGGTGAACCTGCACCAGGTGAGCGATTCCCTGCACGCAGCCACCGAGGGCATAAACCGCTTCGCCGCCTCGCTCAGCAAGCCCGGGGGCATGGCGCATGCGCTCACCACGGATACCCTCCTGTCCAGGGACCTGCGGCGCACCCTGTCCCGGCTCGACACCGGTTCGGCGCTGCTCAACGAGGACCTGCGCGCCCTCCAGCACAACTGGTTCTTCCGCGGCTATTTCAAGGACAAGGCGAGGTCGCTGAACCGTGACGGCCGGTCCAGGCCATGAGGTGCAGGACGAAGAAGCCC
>CAZUNW010000224.1:0-3882 GCA_964621425.1 uncultured Chryseobacterium sp.
TCGTCCTGGCCCTGGTGTTCGACTACATCAACGGCTTCCACGATACGGCCAACTCCATCGCCACGGTGGTAAGCACCAAGGTGCTTACCCCGCTACAGGCCGTGGTCTGGGCCGCCTTCTTCAACTTCGCCGCCTTCTGGATCTTCAAGGACCATGCAGTGGCCAACACCATCAGCAAGACGGTCCACCAGGACTTCATCACCCTGCCGGTGATCCTTTCCGGCCTCATTGCCGCCATCATCTGGAACCTGCTCACCTGGTGGTACGGCATCCCGTCCAGCAGTTCACACACGCTCATCGGTGGTTTCGCGGGCGCGGCGCTGGCCCATGCCATCGCCACCACCAACGGGTTCTCCCTCGGCGATGTGATCGAGAGCGAGAAGGTCACCAAGACACTCCTCTTCATTTTCCTCGCCCCGCTGGTGGGGATGCTCATCTCCATGTTCGTCACCCTCGTCACCATGGTGCGCAACGTGTGGAGCCGCGTCGCGTTCATACTGGTGGCCGCGGTGGCCACCTGGTTCCTCTTCATCCACCTGCAGAACGGCAAGCTGGAGGAGAACCTGGCCAAGTACTACAAGGTGGACGTGCTCAAGAAGGAGGTGGCCGAGGACCCTTCACGCACGGCGGATTATGAGGCCGCTGTTGCGCGCTACGAGGCCGCGCTTCCACACCTCACCGGTTTCGGCGCACGTGGTGGAACCGGCATCGCCCAGGCGATCCATGACCAGGTGGATGCCAAGGTGGACGTGGCCAAGCTCGGCAAGGGGCTGGACAAGGCGGACAACTCCATCATCCGGGTGGGGCTCATGTGCACGGTACTTCTCTTCATCGGCGTTTACATCTACACGGAAAAGGTGCGCACCCCAACGGCACTTACGGTTGCGGCCATGTTCAAGCGTCTGCAGCTGTTCAGCTCGGCCGCCTTCAGCATCGGCCACGGAGGAAACGACGCGCAGAAGGTGATGGGCATCATCACGGCTGCGCTGATCGCGTACGGCACCATCACCGACATCAAGGAGATGCCTTCCTGGGTACCGCTGGCCTGCTACACCGCCATCGGCCTGGGTACGCTCAGCGGTGGCTGGAAGATCGTGAAGACCATGGGTACGCGCATCACGAAGGTGACGCCCCTGGAAGGGGTGTGCGCGGAGACCTCCGGCGCCATGACCCTTTACCTCACCGAGCAGATGGGCATCCCGGTCAGCACCACCCACACCATCACCGGCTCCATCATCGGTGTGGGCGCCACCAAGCGCCTCAGCGCAGTGCGTTGGGGGGTCACCATCCAGCTGCTCTGGGCCTGGGTCCTCACCATCCCGGTGAGCGCCCTGCTGGCGGGCCTGGCCTACTGGGTCTGCACCCTCGCAGGGCTCTGACCCCGCGGGGGTGTGCCCGCCCCTGCTACCTTCGGCGCATGGCCATCCTGCTGCACGACGCCGGCGCCCACAGCCACCTGTTGCCGCTCACCTTCACCCGTCCCGTGGGGGCGCTGCGTCCGGGCATACTTACCCTGGCCGAGGCCTGGTGCCGCATGACCGAGCAGCCGGTGGGCTTCCACACCGAGCCCCACCTGCGCGAACGCTTCCCGGAAGTGGCCGGCGACCGGGTGCGCGATGTGCGCGCAGGCCTGCTGCCGCTGCCCGAACTGGTGGGGGCCGTGCTGGACCTGGAACCCGGCCAAGTGCTTGTGAAGGACGGCCTGCTGCTGGCCATGTGCCGCCAGGGCGGGCTTCCTCCGGGCGGGGCGGATTGGGAACTTCCGCCCGGCAACCTGCACGCCGTGCCGTTCGCGGGGGAATTGGTTCGCATCGACCGGCCGTGGCACCTTTTCCAACATTGCGGCCGCGCCATCATCAACGATTACGCGCTCCTCGCCGAGGGCCGGCGTTCGCAGTCACTCGGTGCCCTCAATACGGTGATCGGCGACCCCGCTCTCGTATTCCTGGAGGAGGGCGCCTTGGTGGAGGCCAGCATCATCAACACCAAGGGCGGCCCGGTCTACATCGGCCGGGGTGCGGAGGTGATGGAGGGCTGCATGGTGCGCGGCCCTTTCGCCCTGGGCGCCGGTGCCCAACTGAAGATGGGCGCAAAGGTCTACGGCCCCAGCAGCTTCGGCCCCGAATGCCGCGTGGGCGGGGAGGTGAGCAACAGCGTGATCCTGGGCTACAGCAACAAGGGCCACGACGGCTTCCTGGGCAACAGCGTGCTGGGTGAATGGTGCAACCTGGGTGCGGATACCAACACCAGCAACCTGAAGAACACCTACGGTGCTGTGAAGGTGTGGAGTTATGCGGAACGCGGGATGGCCGACACCGGGCTGCAGTTCTGTGGCCTGATCATGGGCGACCATGCCAAAAGCGGCATCAACACCATGTTCAATACGGGCACGGTGGTGGGGGTGGCCGCCAACGTGTTCGGCGGCGGGTTCCCGCCAAAGCACATTCCCGGTTTCACCTGGGGTGGGGCGGATGGGCTGGTGGAGCACACGCTGGACAAGGCGCTTCACACCGCCCAGCGGGTGATGGAGCGCCGCGGTGTGACCCTTGGCCCGGCCGACCGGGAGCTCCTGTCCAGGGTGCATGCCCTGTCGGCGGTCGATCGCCCCTGAACTGACGGAAGGGCAGGGGGGCGATCCGGGCACGCGGCTTGGAGGAGGGAGCTCAGCACCCTTGTTCGTAACCCGTCCGCCGGGCGGGTGCCGACCGGGGTAACTTTGAACCTGTCACTCTGGCATTCCTGCTGATGAACGACCTGCTGCACAGCGACCCCGCGCTCTTCAGTTCCGAGGCGATCGAGAACGAGACCGAACTGATCCCCCTCATCACCGCCGAGGACGAGGAACAGATGAACGCGGAGACCACTCCGCCTGAATTGCCCATCCTACCCCTGCGCAACACCGTGCTGTTCCCCGGTGTGGTGATACCCATCACCGTGGGCCGCGACCGCAGCATCCGCCTCATCCAGGATGTCTACCGGGGCAACCGCACCCTGGGCGTGGTGAGCCAGAAGGACGCACAGATCGAGGAACCCCGTGCGGAGGATCTCAACAGGGTGGGCACGGTGGCCCAGATCATCCGGATGCTCCGCATGCCCGACGGCAGCACCACGGCGATCATCCAGGGCAAGAAGCGTTTCGAGGTCCTGGAAATGGTGCGTGTGGACCCCTACTTCACCGCGCGCATCAAGGAGTGCGCCGAGGTCCGCCCCGACAAGGACGACAAGGAGTTCCACGCGCTGGTGAGCAGCCTGAAGGACCTGGCGCTGGAGATCATCAAGCAGAGCCCGCACATTCCCACGGAGGCGCAGTTCGCCATCCGCAACATCGACTCGCCCTCCTTCCTGGTGAACTTCATCAGCAGCAACATGAACGCGGAGGTGGCCGACAAGCAGCGCATGCTGGAGGTTGCCGACCTGCGCGAGCGGGCCAAGCAGTTGCTGGCGCACCTCACCAAGGAGCTGCAGATGCTGCAGATGAAGAATGAGATCCAGAGCAAGGTGCGCACCGAGGTGGACCGCCAGCAGCGCGAGTACTTCCTGCACCAGCAGATGAAGACCATCCAGGACGAGCTGGGCGGCAATCCCATCGATCAGGAGATCGAGGAGATGCGTACGCGGGCAGCGGCGAAGAAATGGACAGCCAAGGTGGCCGCCACCTTCGAGAAGGAGCTGGGCAAGTTGCAGCGCATGAACCCGGCCGGTGCGGAGTTCAGTGTGCAGCACAACTATGTGCAACTCCTGCTGGAGCTGCCCTGGGGCGAGCATAGCACCGATGATTTCGACCTGCGCAAGGCCCAGCGCATCCTGGACCGCGACCATTTCGGTCTGGAGAAGGTGAAGGAGCGCATCATCGAGCACCTGGCGGTGCTGAAGCTGAAGGGC
>CAZUNW010000225.1:0-3193 GCA_964621425.1 uncultured Chryseobacterium sp.
CCTTGTAGATGCGGTTGGTGTGGAACACCTCGCGGCGGCCGGTGAGGATCTTGTGACCGTAGGCCTGGTGACCCACATCCCAGACGAGCTGGTCGTAGGGCGTGTTGAACACGTAGTGCAGGGCCACGGAAAGTTCCACCACGCCGAGGCTGGCGCCGAAGTGGCCGCCTTTGACGCTCACCACGTCGACGATGAAATTGCGGAGCTCGTCGCATACCTGGCCCAGCTGCCGCTCAGGGAGCGCGCGCAGGTCACCGGGCAGGTCGATGCGCTCGAGCAGGGGGTATGTTCCGGGAGTGTGTTCCACGTGGGGGGCGCTGGTGGAAGGAACAAAGGTAGGGGACCGCGTGTTCGCAGGGGGAGGCCGTGGCGCGTTGCATGGCTGCATACATTAGCGCCCGCCGAAAGAACCCACCGGATGTCCGCACCCCAGGACTACCTGCCCATCGCGCTCCAGACCCTGATCGCCGTCGGGTTCGTGGTTATCACGCTGTTGCTTACTGGCAAGATCGGCCCCAAACGGCCGGGCAAGCACAAGGAGGAGAACTTCGAGTGCGGCATCGAGCAGTATGGCAACGCCCGCAGCCCGTTCTCGGTGAAGTACTTCCTGATCGCCATCCTCTTCGTGCTGTTTGACGTGGAGATCATCTTCCTCTACCCGTGGGCGGTGAACTTCAAGGACCTGGGGATCGTTGGCTTCGTGGAGATGGTCCTGTTCATCCTGTTCTTCGCGGCCGGGTTGTACTACGTGATCCGCAAGGGCGCGCTGGAATGGGACCGCTGATCCGAACCCGATGAAGGACGACGCGATCACCCCCCGCCCTGCGCTCGGCAAGCCCACGATCGTGCCGGCGCCCGATGGCCACAGTGGCCCGGGCTTCATGACGCTCTCGCTGGAGAAGGCCGTGGGCATGGCCCGGCGCAACAGCATCTGGCCGCTGCCCTTCGCCACCAGCTGTTGCGGCATTGAGTTCATGGCCACCATGGGCGCCAACTACGACCTTGCGCGCTTTGGCATGGAGCGCCTCAGTTTCAGCCCGCGCCAGAGCGACCTGCTCATGGTGATGGGTACCATCGCCAAGAAGATGGCCCCGATCCTGCGCGACGTGTACACCCAGATGGCTGAGCCCAAGTGGGTGCTCAGCGTCGGCGCCTGCGCCAGCAGCGGCGGCATCTTCGACACGTACAGCGTGCTGCAGGGCATCGACCGCGTGATACCCGTGGACGTTTACGTGCCGGGCTGCCCCCCCCGTCCCGAGCAGATCATCGACGGCATCCTGAAGGTGCAGGAGCTGGTGGGCCAGGAGGGCATGCGCCGGCGCTACAGCAAGGAGTACGAGGACCTGTTGCGCAAGTACAAGATCGATTGAGCGTGCCCGCCTTCACGATACACGCCGAACGGGACCAGCTGGTGGTGGACCGGCTGCGTGCCGCCTTCCCCGAAGGGGTGCTGGCCGATGAGCAGTTCCACGACATGCGCTGCATCACCGTGCACAAGGAGGCGCTGCACCCCGCGCTGCGTCTGCTGCGTGACGAGCTGGACTTCAACTTCCTCACCAGCCTCTGCGGCATGCACCACCCGGCGGTCCGGGGCGGCGAGGAGCGGCTCGGGCTGGTAGTGCACCTTCATAGTTTCCGCGAGCGCCACCGCATCCGCCTGAAGGCCTTCACCCCGGTGGGCGATCCCGTGTTCCCGACCTTCACGGACCTGTGGCCCACCACCAACTGGATGGAGCGCGAGGCGTGGGACTTCTTCGGCATCGTGTTCAGCGGGCATCCCGGGCTGAAGCGCATCCTCAACATGGAGGACTTCCCCGCCTTCCCCCTGCGGAAGGACTACCCCCTGGAGGACCCCACACGCGAGGACAAGGACAACACCATGTTCGGCCGATGAGCACACCGATGCGCAAGGACCACTGGCAGAACGACCTGGTGAAGGCCGCGGACGAGCGCGAGCTCAACGTCCTCAACCTCGGACCCACCCACCCGGCCACGCACGGCATCTTCCAGAACGTGCTGACGATGGACGGCGAGTACATCCAGAGCGCCGAGCAGACCATCGGGTACATCCACCGCGCCTTCGAGAAGCTCGCCGAGCGGAGGCCATTCTACCAGATCACCACCCTCACCGACCGGCTCAACTACTGCAGCTCGCCCATCAACAACATGGGCTGGCACATGACGGTGGAGAAGTTGCTGGGCATCGAAACCCCGAAGCGGGTGGACTACCTGCGCATCATCGCCATGGAGCTGGCGCGGATCGCCGACCACATCATTTGCAACGCGGTTATCGGCGTGGACACCGGGGCGCTCACCGGCTTCACCTACATCTTCCAGGACCGCGAGCTCATCTACGACATCTACGAGGAGATCTGCGGGGCCCGCCTCACCACCAACATGGGCCGCATCGGCGGTTTCGAGCGCGACTTCAGCGATGCGGCGTGGCGCAAGATCCGCCACTTCCTGGACCACTTCCCCATCAAGCTCAAGGAGTTCGAGAGCCTGCTGGTGCGCAACCGCATCTTCATGGACCGCACCATCGGCTGCGGCCCCTTCGCGGCAGACCGCGCGCTGGCCTATGGGTTCACCGGGCCCAACCTGCGCGCCTGCGGCGTGGACCATGATGTGCGCGTGCTGGACCCCTACTGCAGTTACGGGGAGTTCGACTTCACCATCCCGGTGGGCAGCAACGGCGACACCTACGACCGTTTCATGGTGCGCCAGCGCGAGATGTGGGAGAGCCTCTCGATCATCCGCCAGGCCGTGGAAAAGTGCGAGCGGCTGGCCGACAAGCGCACCTACCACGCCGAGGTGCCCGGATGGGTGCTGCCGCCCAAGGAGGAGGTGTACAACGAGATGGAGGCCCTCATCTACCACTTCAAGATCGTAATGGGTGAGAGCGAGGTGCCTGTGGGCGAGGTGTACCACTGTGTGGAGGGCGGCAACGGCGAACTGGGCTTCTACCTGGTGAGCGACGGTGGCCGCACCCCCTTCCGCCTGCACTTCCGCAGGCCCTGTTTCATCTACTACCAGGCCTTCCCCGAGATGGTGAAGGGCATCATGCTGAGCGACGCGATCCTCACCATGAGCAGCATGAACGTGATCGCGGGCGAACTGGACGCGTGATGGGAGCCACACTGAAAGCCGTAACCACCACCGAAGGGGTAGCCCCCTTCGCCTGCAGCGAAAAGGG
>CAZUNW010000225.1:3203-3633 GCA_964621425.1 uncultured Chryseobacterium sp.
GCGAGTGCCGCGCCATCATGGCGCGCTACCCGGCGGGGCGCAGCAAGAGCGCGCTCATCCCCATCCTGCACATCGCCCAGGCCGGGAACGACGGCTGGTTGAGCGTGCCCGCGATGGACGCGGTGGCCGGCCTGCTGGGCATCCGTCCCATCGAGGTGTACGAGGTGGCCAGCTTCTACAGCATGTTCAACCTGCGGCCGGTGGGGCGCCACGTGCTGGAGATCTGCCGCACCACCCCGTGCATGCTGCGCGGCGGCGACGAGCTCATCGCCCACGCCGAAAAGCGCCTTGGCATCCATGTGGGGGAGACCACGCGTGACGGGGTGTTCACCCTGAAGGCCGTGGAGTGCCTGGGCAGCTGCGGCACCGCCCCCATGCTGCAGTGCGGCGCACGGTACCACGAGGACCTCACCCCCGAACGGTTCGACGC
>CAZUNW010000225.1:3643-3865 GCA_964621425.1 uncultured Chryseobacterium sp.
CAGCTGCGCTCCACCACCGTTCGCAGCAACTACACCGACCGCTGACCATGGGCCGCAAGCTCCTGCTCGAACACGAGAACGTCCCGGGCATCCAGGGGATGGAGGTGTACCGCGCCAAGGGCGGCTACCGCAGCGTGGAGAAGGCACTGCGCACCATGAGCCCCGAGGCCGTGGTGGAGGAGGTGAAGAAGAGCGGCCTGCGCGGCCGCGGGGGTGCCGGGT
>CAZUNW010000226.1:0-3855 GCA_964621425.1 uncultured Chryseobacterium sp.
ACCCCATCCTGGTGAACGTGGGTGGCTCGGTGCCCACGGCCACGCGAGCCCAGCAACTTCCTTGAGCCCCCGGAGAATGGCCGGTCCAACAAGGACGGTTGTATGGATTTTCAGACTATTTAACGATCCAGGCCTTGCAGGGTCGGCGGAGCCGGATAGCTTTGCCCGCCATGCTCAGGAAGGCCTGTCTGCTCATTTTAGGACCGATGCTCATCGGCCCAGCCTTGGTATTCGGGCAGGTGGACAGCACGGGCATCGGCGGAGCCGATGAGGTTGAGGCTTATGAGGAGGCCCTGCCGGATGAGGAAGTATACAGCGAATTGGCCGTGCCCAGCTTCGGCGGTGCGCCCCTGAGCTCCAAAGACAGCCTATGGCTGATACCTGGGCACGAGCTCTATTGCAGCTGGAACACCGCTACCATCTTCGGGCACCACGACCAGCGGTCCATTGCACCCACGACCCTGCACCTTACACATGCCGGCTGCGACCACAGCATGCCTTTCTGCGGCAAGCTTACCTCGCCCTTTGGCCCCCGCAATGGCCGCATGCACAACGGGGTGGACATCAAGCTGGAAGCGGGCGATCCGGTGGTCGCAGCCTTCGAAGGAATGGTGCGCATCGCCCAGTTCCACCGGTCCTTCGGGAACGTCGTGGTCATCCGCCACGCCAACGGCCTTGAGACGCTGTATGCCCACCTGAGCCATATCGGCGTGGATGTTGGCCAGATGGTGGAAGCCGGGGAACGGATCGGACTGGGTGGCAACACCGGCCGGAGCACGGGCAGCCACCTTCATTTCGAGGTGCGTTACCTGGGCCGGCCGATCGACCCCTCGCGCGTGTTCAACCTTGCGCAGGGCGAGCTCTGGTCCTCCTCACTCCGCCTCGAACCGTCCATGTTCCAGGCTCCCGTGGTAGCGTCAAAGCCCTCCGCCTATTACAAGGTGCGCAAGGGGGACACCCTGTCCTCCATCGCCCGCCGCCACCGCACCACCGTGGCGCGCCTGTGCAAGCTGAACCGCATCAACACCAGGACGACGCTGCGCATAGGCCAGCGCCTGCGAACCTCCTGACCTCGTCAGGAGCGGTCACCGGACGAGCCGGCGGCAGACCATAGCGTCAGCGAGTCGACGAGGTCCTGGTTGTAAACCGGGGACAGCAGGAGTTGGCGGTCGCCCCTGAGCCGCAGCAGCACGAGGTCATCCTTGGACCGGGGCAGGCGATCAATGAGCTGGCGGCCAAGCCCGAATGTGAACGAGCTTAACCCGATGTCCACGCTGCAGAACCGCACAAAGTCACGCTCACGCGACCGGGCACGTGCCCCGTCCTCGATGCCCTCGGTGACCTGGCGGATGTAGTCGCGGGCCGCAGCCCGGTCCACCAGGCTCGCGTCGATGAACTCGGCCCTGGACACCTGCTGGTGATCCGATCCGTATGCCAGCAACAGGTTGTCCTCCGTTACGATGTACGCACCGGAGCTGCCCTTGTCGCGCAGTAGCGCAAGGCCGAAGCCCAGGAGGGAAACCCCGAGCCCCACGTATGCGAGGGGCAGGACACGCAACAGGACGGCCATCACGAGGGATGCAAGGATGACCGCCACGCTCACGTAAGCCCACGCCTTGGTGTTGTACCAGAGCCGCTTGGTCGGGAAACGGCGCGAACGGTTCATGCCCTAAAGGTACCCGGAGAACAGGGCTGAACGTGCAGCGGCCCGCCAGTGGCGGGCCGCTACGCAGGTACCGGAGAAGGGACTCGAACCCTTACAACCTTTCGGTCACACGCCCCTGAAACGTGCGCGTCTACCAATTCCGCCACTCCGGTAAAGTGGGGCATTTCCAGCACAGGGGGTGCAAAGATATCACTTTCCCTGACATCATGAAGCGGTGCGCCCGTGGGGCCACTGGAAACGCCCCTGAACCCAGCCGGTCACAAACACGGAACCCCCGCCAGGCTAAGCCCGAGGCGGGGGTCCGTGACTCTTCAGTTCGACCTTTGAACTACTTGGACACCCTTTATTACGCAGCCACCCCGTCCGGGGTTACAGCGGCTCAGTTCACATCGGGCAGGAAGCTGTGCTTCTCGCCGTAGTGCAGCATCTGGCGCAGGAAGTCGTCCGGGAACTCCAGCCGCACATCGGTGATGGTGCCCGAGGGATCGGTGACAGGCACCATCTGTGGTTGGATGAAGCCGGCATAGGGGGCGGTACGGATGCGCTCCGCGCGCTTCAGCACCTCGGCATGCACGGCCTGGTCCACCTTCACGCCGTAGGTCTCCACCAGCGCCTTGCAGGCCTCCATGTCGCCCTGGCTCTTGATGCGCTGGACCTCGCGGAGCAGGTCGCCGAAGAGTACGCGCAGCTTGTCGTAATCACGGATGTCATAGTAGGTGGCACCGTCGCGGACAACCTTCACGATAACGCTATCCTTCAGACCCTTCTCGTACACCCATGCGCTCACCCACATCCGGTTGCGCATGTGGGCTTCCTCGATGTCCTTCCCGGGCTTGATGCGGCGCAGCTGCACCAGCAGACCGTTGCGGATGTAGGCATCGTACTCGGCCCTGCCCACCTCCAGGCTGGGCATCACGCCCAGCTCCACGAGCTTGGGGTCCATCACGAAATACAGAGCCACCAGGTCGGCTCGACCCTCCTCCAGCGTGCTGGCGTAGCTCTTGAGGGTCTGGTCCGTCTCGGCCACCCCGGGCTCCAGCTGCCCGCTGGCATGGCCGATCACCTCGTGCAAGGCGGTGTGGAGCTTGCCGGCAAGGGCCCCGTGCGCCTTGGCCCGCTCGATCTCCTCCGTATCGTGGCAGAACACCTCCAGGCTGCTGCTGCCGGCGCTTTTGTCATAGGCCTCGCTGATGTTGCCAAGGCTCACACTCTTGCTGCCGTGGGCAGCACGGATCCAGTTGGCGTTGGGGAGGTTGACGCCCACGGGCGTGCTCGGGGCCGCGTCACCGGACTCGCCGGCCGTATTGATGAAACGGTAGGTGATGCCCACCACGTTCTTCTTTTTGTGGGCGGGCAGCAGCGGGCTGTTGTCCTCGAACCATTGGGCGTTACGCTGGATGGCCAGCATGTTGCGCGTGGCCTCGGGGTCATTGACCTCAACGATGCTCTCGTAGCTGCCGCGCTTGCCCAGGGGGTCATTGTAAACCTCCACGAAACCCAGGATGAAGTCCACGCTGCTGGTGGTATCGGTGACCCAAGCGATGTTGAACTCGTCCCAGGTGCGCAGGTCACCGGTGCGGTAGTATTGGATGAGCAGGTCGATGGCCTTGCGCTGTTGGGGGTTCTCCGCCACGGCGCTGGCCTTCTCGAGCCACTTCACGCTCTCCTCCAAGGCCGGGCCGTAGAGCCCGCCCACCTGGTACACCTGCTCCTGCAGGGTGCCATCGGCCGCCCGCACAAGCCGGCTGTTGAGGCCATGGCTGAGGGGCCGGGCCGGGTCGTCCTTCTGCTCCCGCTGCGCATAGAAGCCCTCCACGTCAGCTTGGGTAACACCCTTGCCGTAGAAGTTGACCGCGCTGGCCTGCACCAGGTCCTTGCCGGCCTCCAGGCTCACCTTCTTGGCGTCCACGGCCGGATCGAACATGGTTACGAGCACCTCCTCGGGCAGCGAGCCGCCACAGCCCTTCAGCAGTCCTTCAAAATAGGCCCTGCCGAAGGCGGGCTCATGCTTGTCGTTGCTGTAGTGGTGGTGGATCCCGTTGCTGAAGAAGACCTGCTTGGCGTAGGTCAGGAAGGCCTCCCAGTCGGTACCGGTGCGACCGCCCTTGTGGTCGCGCAGGATCCGCTCCAGGGCCCGGCGCACCTGCAGGTTGTGCCGGTGGTTCTGGTCCCAGAGGATGTCGCGCCCG
>CAZUNW010000227.1:0-695 GCA_964621425.1 uncultured Chryseobacterium sp.
TCCAAAAGGTGGTGGCGATGCGCAGGTAGGGATAGCTGGCGGTGTTGTCCGAGAGCATCAGCGACCGGTGGCCCTCGCCCCAGAAGTTGCGGCCGCGCCCCACGGTGATGTTGAAGTAGTTGGAGGTGGTCCAGTTGAGATGGGCGTTCCAGTCGTAGTGCAGGTAGCCCGGTGCGGCGCCGTAGGCATAGCCTTCGGAGGGTGCCACGCCCCCGCGCCGGACCAGCGTGTCCAGATGGGCAGGGAAGCGCTCCAACCATCCCATGCCGCTGGCGTGGAGGGTGAGCGACGGATGGAGGTCCAGGTCAGCCCAGCCCCCCGCGCCGATCCGGTAGGTGGGTGTGGCGATGCCCGAGGCGGAAGCCCCGCCAAGGAGGTCCAGCAGCGGGGCTCCTCTGAAGCGTCCGCTGTCACCCCGGGCCCATCGGTCCAGAAGCGGCAGCGCGCCGACCGGGGGAAGGGTGTCGTGACCGGGCACCCGGGCGATGTCCGAACGCAGGTAGGGGCGCACAGCCGTGTGGTGGTCCTGTTTCCAGCGGTGCATCGCAGCGGCATAGGGCGCCTCCAGGGTCCGGCTCAGCGGGAACAGGCCCGGCTGGGCCATGAGCGGCAGGGAGGATGCCAGCAGCGCGAACAGCAAGGACGACGACCTCATGCGGCGCGGCGCTTCACCGGAATGGCGAAGGGCAGGAGAG
>CAZUNW010000227.1:751-3838 GCA_964621425.1 uncultured Chryseobacterium sp.
AAGCACCACAGCGGTGCTTCCCAGCACCATGAGGCTCACGTTCGGGTGCCAGCTGCGGGTCAGCAGGCTTAGGCCGATGATGGTGCAGGCATAGGTGTAGAGGGCGAAGGTGGTGCCCCGGTGGCCCAGGCCCAGGTCCATCAGGCGGTGGTGGATGTGATTGCGATCGGCGGCCAGGGGCGAGACCCCGCGGGCGGCACGAACGATGAAGATGCGCAGGGTATCCACCAGCGGATAGGCGATGGTGGCCATGGCGAAGATGGGCGTTGGGATCTGGCGCAAGCGAAGCGGCAGCTTGCTGGTGTCATGGTCCACCACCTTCATGGCCAGCACCGCGACGATGGCCCCGATGATGAGCGATCCGCTGTCGCCCATGAAGATGCGAGCCGGATGGAGGTTGAAGACCAGGAAGCCCAGCAGGGCACCGGCCAGCACGAAGGCCAGCAGGCTGAGCGCCACGTCACCGGCCAGGATGAGCCAGATGCCGTAAACCAGGCAGGCGATGAGGCCGATGCCTCCGGCCAGGCCGTCCACACCGTCGATGAGGTTGAATGCGTTCACCAGCACCACGTAGGTGAAAAAGCTGAGGGCGATGCTCACGCCCTCCGGCAGGGCATAAACCCCGAAGAGGCCGTGCATGTCGGTGATGCGTATGCCGGCCAGTATCACCAGGATGTAGCCCACGATCATGTGGCCCACGAGCTTCTTCACGGGACTGAAGCCGATGATGTCATCCTTGACGCCGATGAAGAAGAGCAGCACCATGGCCGCGATCACGAACTTGAAATCCTTGTAAGCCTGCCCCATGGCCATGTAGAGGGCCTTGTAGCCTTCCCCGGAGGATCCTATCAGCGCGGCCTTGGGGAACCAAAGAGCGTAGGAGAAGAGCACGGCGGCGAAGATGATGATGCCCCCGATGGTGGGTACGCTGCGGTGATGCACTTTGCGGGCCTCACCCGGCTCATCCACCAAGTGCTTCATGCGCGCCACCTTGATCAGGCTGGGCATGGTGAAGAGCACCACAATGAAGGCCGTCACCGCACCAAGGACAAGGATGTAGCCGTGTTCGCGCATCGCTCCTCAAAAATCGTAATACCGGTTGAACAGCGCCATGCGGAAGGCCACGTACACATAGCCGGTGTTCGCCTGGTCCGGTGCGGGTGTGAGGTCCCGCATCCAGTAACCGATGGTGACGCGCATGTTGCTCATCTGGTTGACCAGGTAGCTCGCATTGAGGTCAAGGTAGGTGAGGCGGCGCACCACGGGCCCATCCGGCAGGGGCACCGGGGCATCAGGCAGGAGCAGGTCGCTCCCCTCGTTACCGCCCAGGCTGTCAGCACCGTTGGTGCGCAGCGTGGCAAGGTTGAGCTTGGCCTGCAACAGCACCTTGCCGCGGACGCGGTGGTCCAGGATCACCACGGTCTCGTTGAAGTTGGCCCCGTAAGGATGGGCCAATCCCTCCTGGGTGTGGACGTAGGCGGTGACAGCATCGCGCTGCATGTACAGGAAGGGCTGGGCGCTGTTGTGCTCGGCCTGCAGGTGCAGGTCGAGGCCGAACAGGTTGAACCATCGGAAGCCGGCCTGCCAGCCGTAGCGTCCCGGCCTGTCCGTAACCCCCTGTCCGTACACGTACAACTTGTCAGTGAGCTTCACCCGCAGGTCCAGCCCCACCACCTGCTTGTGGTCGCCGTCGAACCCGTTCACAAGCGTGTTGATGCCGATCACCGGATTGAGCTGGAGCGCATTGAAGGGTCGTACGCCGGTGCTGTCGATGCACTTGAAGACCGTGGCCTCGAAGAGGCCGAGCGTGACGGGACCGAGCTGCAGGCTCAGGTGGTTGTACGTTGCCCTCTTCCAGAGAAAAAGGCTTTCGGAACTCTCGCCCGTGGGCAGGCGGCGCAGCATGGTGAGGCGCGCGTAAATGGTGGAATATTGCAGCCGGTCCCCCCAGCCCAGGTGACTGAGCTTCAGGTAGGGATAGGGTGACGTGGCGTCGCTGAGCAGCATGCTGCGATAGCCGTGCCCCACCTGGTGGCGTCCCTGGCCCAGTTGCACGTTCATCCAGCGGCGCGGGGTCCAGCTCACATTGCCCATGGCCCAGGCATGGTCGTAAGCACGACCGTTGAACGGCTTCACACGGCCCTGTCCCGGCACCACCCCCAGTTCGCGGGTGCGGTTCCACAGGTACTGCGGGTAAAGGGCCTGGTTCTCGAAGAAGGCGGTCTGGAAGGACAGGCGTGGTCCGAGGTCACCCGCGATCCAGAAACCACGCGTGTTCTGGTAGAAGCGGGTGGTGTCAGCGAACCGCGTGTTGTCGCGGAAGTCCTGGCCGAGCTGCAGGTCGAGCAGCAGGTCGGCATGCAGGCGGACACCCTTCTGGCGCACCTGCAGGAGGTGTCGGCGGAAGAGCACCTCGGTGAGCCAGTAATACCGGCGGGTGCTGTCGGGGCGGAAACCCATCACGCCGGAGAGGTCGGCACGGCTCTGGATAACCGGCTTCAACCCGGAATGGATGCGGGATGTGCGGCAGGCCGCATTGCGCTCCACATCGAGGTAGATGTCGCGCTGCAGCGGGATGTCGTTCTGCTGAGCGGCAACACCGGCAGCGAAGAGCAGCGCGAAGGGGAGCGGGCGCAGGCGCATCATGGACTCGGGGCCCGCCGAAGGTAGGCCTTGCCGGTCATGGGCGCGCACGGCGCGCAGGAGCCGTTCCAGGTGCTCAGGAGCGGGCCAGCTCGCTCTTCGCGAACTCGGCGTAAACGGCGGTGATGCCCTCACGGAGGCCCGTGCGGTGCTTCCAGCCCAGGCCATGCAGGCGGCCCACGTCCATCAACTTGCGCGGCGTGCCATCGGGCTTGTCGGTGTTCCAGTTCAGATCACCGGCATAGCCCACGATGTCCTTGATCATCTCGGCAAGCGCCTTTATGGTGAGGTCCTCGCCCGTGCCGACGTTGACGAAGAGTTCCCCATCGTAGTTATTCATCAGGAAATAGCACGCATCGGCCAGGTCGTCCACATGCAGGAACTCCCGCATGGGCGATCCTGTGCCCCATACCTCCACGCTGGGGGCACCGGTCACCTTGGCGG
>CAZUNW010000228.1:0-3422 GCA_964621425.1 uncultured Chryseobacterium sp.
TGGCAGTGGATGATGTCCGGCACCCAGCCCAGCTTGCGGACCGTTTCCAGCACGCCCCGGCAGAAGAAGAGCGCGCGCTCATCGTTGTCGGCGTGGAACGCGCCGTCCTTGTCCGCCCAGGTGCTTTTGCGCTTGAAGTACTCCTCGTTGTCGATGAAGTAAACCTGCATGCGTGCGCTGGGCACGCTGGCCACCTTGATGAGCAGGGCGTGGTCGGTGTCGTTGATGATCAGGTTCATGCCGCTGAGGCGGATCACCTCGTGCAGCTGGTGGCGGCGCTCATTGATGCAACCGAACCGGGGCATGAACACCCGGATCTCGTTGCCGCACTCCAGTATACCTTGTGGCAGCGCCCGGGTGGGCTGCGCCATCTCGTGCTCCTCCAGGAAGGGGTGGATCGATTGGGCGATGGTGAGGACTTTCGCGTTCTTCAAGCTCATCGGGTGGGTTGGAGGGGTTGGCACAAAAATATAGACTTTTTCGGGGAACTTCAAGGACGAGCCCTAGCTTGGCGCCCCCTTTGCATCATTCCTTCCCGCGCCCGGCGTGGGATACGGCCCGGATGACCACCCTTCAGGACCCTGCCGAGACGGCCGCCTGGTGCGCCGCCCAGCGCTGCAAAGGGGCACGCATCGGCTTCGTACCCACCATGGGCGCCCTGCACGCCGGCCACCTGGCCCTGGTGGCCGAGGCCCGCAGCCAGTGTGAGCGGGTGGTGGTCAGCATCTTCGTGAACCCACTCCAGTTCAACGACCCGGAGGACCTGGCGCGCTATCCACGACAGCCGGAAGCCGATGCCCGGATGCTGGAGAAGGCGGGCTGCGACCTGCTGTTCATGCCTGATGCCCAAGGACTTTTTCACGGCTTCACACCCCGTGCGTACGACCTCGGCGGGCTGGACACATACTGGGAGGGCCCCAGCCGTCCCGGCCACTTCCAGGGGGTGGTGAACGTGGTGGAGCGTTTGTTCCACCATGTGCGACCCGACCGCGCCTTCTTCGGGGAGAAAGACCGGCAGCAGCTGACCATCATCCGGCACGTGGCCGCGGCCCTCCGCTGGCCGGAGCGGATCATCCCCTGCCCCACCCTGCGCGAGGCGGACGGACTGGCCATGAGCAGCCGCAACCAGCGGCTGGGGCCGGCTGACCGGGAGCGGGCCGTGCTGCTCCACAAGGCCCTGCGGGCCGTGGCGGGACGGGC
This sequence comes from uncultured Chryseobacterium sp., assembly GCA_964621425.1. GTDB lineage: Bacteria > Bacteroidota > Bacteroidia > Flavobacteriales_F > PHOS-HE28 > PHOS-HE28. The sequence goes on from CAZUNW010000228.1 coordinate 1,201, forward strand.
CTTCATGGGCTCCGTGGAGGATGCGCGCAGCGCCGGGCTGGCCGTGCTGGACACCGATCCGCAGGTGCGGCTGGACCACCTTGCGATCGTGCACCCCGACACGCTGGCCCCCCTGGCCACATGGGAGGGCCGGGACCGCGCTGTGGCGCTGGTGGCCGCCCAGGTGGGCCCCGTCCGGCTCATCGACAACGTGGAACTGGTCCGCGGTTGATCCCACGGCGATACCTTTGGGGCCCGCAACCGGCGGCTGCTCATGACCATCGAAGTCCTCCGCGCCAAGATCCACCGCGTCCGCGTCACCGAGGCGGACATCAACTACATCGGCAGCATTACGCTGGACGAGGACCTGATCGATGCGGCCGGCCTGGTGGAAGGAGAGAAGGTGCAGGTGCTGAACGTGAACAACGGAGACCGCCTGTACACCTACATCATCAAGGGAGAGCGCGGCTCCGGGGTGGTCTGCCTGAACGGTCCGGCGGCCCGTCGCGTGAGCGTGGGCGACATCGTGATCGTGGTGGCCTATGCCCACATGAGCATCGAGGAGGCGAAGGTGTACCGCCCCACCATCATCTTCCCCGACGAGCGCACGAACAAGCTCAAGTCCTGAAGGGCATGCGCAAGGCGGTGTGGGGCACCCTGAAGGTCGCCATCCCCATCGCGCTGGGCATCTGGCTGGTGGTCCACTTCTATGGCCAGCTGGATGATGGCCAGCGCGCTGCGCTGTTCAGTGCGATCGGTCGCGCGGAAATGCCCTGGCTGGTGCTCAGCACCGCGCTGGGCTGGCTGAGCCACGTGCTCCGCGGCTGGCGCTGGCGCTACCTGCTGCACCACCTGGGCCACCGCCCGGGCTTCTGGTCGTGCTACCACGCGGTGATGGGCGGCTACTTCATGAACATGCTGCTGCCGCGCGCCGGGGAGGCCAGTCGTGCGGCCATGCTGCTGCGGAGCGAGGGGGTGCCGTTCGAGAAGGGATTTGGCACCATCCTGGCCGAACGCGCCGTGGACATGCTGATGCTGGGCGGCCTCGCGGGCTTCACCGCGCTGCTGCAGGCCGACAAGCTCGATCTGTTCCGCGAACGCATCACCGCCTTCCAGGCACAGCAGGTCGGAACGCAGGGCGGTGGCGGATGGGCCTGGTGGCTGCTGGCCGCGATCGGCATCGCGCTGCTGGTGGTGACTTATCTGGTGCTCACGCGCGAGGGCCTGCGCGCCCGGGTCATGGACGGGGTGCGTGGCCTGCTCGAAGGGATCCGGTCCATCCTGCGTACGCCGGACAAGGTGCCCTACCTCATGCACACCCTGCTGATCTGGGTCCTCTATGTGGCCATGTTCTGGGTGGGCTTCCTGGCCCTGCCGGAAACCGCAGCCGTCCCGGCGGCCGGGGTGCTGGCCGGGTTCATCGCGGGGTCGGTCGGCATCGTGCTTGTCCAGGGCGGCATCGGCGCCTACCCGGCCTTCGTGGCCCTCATCGTCAGCATCTACATGCCCGCCGGCATCGAGTCCGGCGCGATCCGGCCGGAAGCGCTCGCCATGGGCTGGCTTCTTTGGCTGGCGCAGACGGTGATGATCATCGGCCTCGGGGGCCTCTCGTTACTTTTGGTCGCCCGCAAGCGCAGCACCCCATGACCACCGCAACCGCAACCCCTGCCGCCATCCATCCGCACGTCACAGACCGGGTGGGCGTGGTGCGCCTGGTGCATGTATGGCGGGTAAAGGGCGACAGGATCGTGTTCACCAACGGCTGCTTCGACATCCTGCACCGCGGGCATGTGGAGTACCTGCAGGAGGCCGCCGCCCTCGGTGACCGGCTCGTGGTGGGCGTGAACAGCGACGCATCCGTTCGACGCCTGGGCAAGGGTGACGACCGCCCCCTCAACGATGAGCAGAGCCGCGCACTTGTCGTCGCCAGCCTGCGTTGCGTGGACGCCGTTGTCATCTTCGACGAGGACACACCCCTGGAGCTCATCACCGCCATCCAGCCAGATGCGCTTGCCAAGGGCGGCGACTGGAAGGCTGAACAGATCGTCGGCGCCGATGTGGTGAAGGCCCGCGGCGGCGGCGTGCACAGCCTGAAGCTCGTGGACGGATTCTCCACCACCACCCTGGTCGAGAAGATCCGCAATGGCCGCTAAGGTCCGTTCCCAGTTCGTCTGCCAGAGCTGCGGCTCGGCCTTCCCACAGTGGCTCGGGCAATGCCCCGGCTGCAAGCAGTGGAACACCCT
>CAZUNW010000228.1:3432-3825 GCA_964621425.1 uncultured Chryseobacterium sp.
ACGCCGCGCGGGAAGGTTGGCGGGGAGGTGTGCGAGGAGGTGCGCGACCGCGTGGAGGAGACGCGCGGAACGCCATCCAGCGTGAAAAGCCGCAACTCGAAGCCCGTCGCCATCGGCGACATCCCCGCACAGGACGGTCCGCGGATCCCGCTCAGCGATGGCGAGCTGGCCCGAGTGATGGGCGGTGGCCTTGTGCCCGGCAGCATCACGCTCATCGGCGGCGAACCGGGCATCGGCAAGAGCACCCTGCTGCTGCAGACCGCGCTTCGCAACCCACACCTGAAGACCCTGTACGTCTCCGGCGAGGAGAGCGAGCACCAAGTGAAGATGCGGGCGGAACGGCTTGGAGTGGCGAGGAACGAGCCACGCGTGCCGAGTGGCGAATTGCTCGGG
>CAZUNW010000229.1:0-3808 GCA_964621425.1 uncultured Chryseobacterium sp.
CTTGGCCGCCAGGCGGAAGGCGGTGAGCAGGGAGCTTAGGTCGCCAGTGGCGCCCGGGAACTCGGCCTGGCGTTCCACGATGAACTCGGAGAGGGTCTTGATGTCGGCCATGCTGCAAAGATGCGGTGCTGCTTTCTTTGTGGCATGAACGTGATCGTCCGCAGGGCCCTGCCCGGCGATGTGCCGCGGATGCTGGGGCTGGTCCGGGAGCTTGCCCTTTTCGAGCGGGAGCCGGAGGCCGTGACCGTGACTGAGGAGCACATGTGTGATGCGGGCTTTGGTGCGCGGCCGGTGTGGGTGGGTTGGGTGGCGGAGGCCGGTCCTGCGTCTGCATCGTCCACGGGGTCAGCAGCGCCCGATGCGGGAGGGGTGCACCGGGGCCTGTTGGGCATGGCGGTGTGCTACGAACGGTATTCCACCTGGCGGGGGCGCTGCCTGTACCTTGAGGACATCGTGGTTACCGAGGCTGCCCGCGGGCAACGCATCGGTGAGCGGCTTTTCAAGGCCTGCGCATCATACGCGCTGGAGCAGGGCCATCACCATATGCTCTGGCAGGTGCTCGATTGGAACACGGAGGCCATGCGCTTCTATGTGCGCATGGGTGCGACCTTCGATCCGAAATGGGTGAACGGGCGGATGACGCGGGAGGATATGACCAAGCTTGTGAACGCATGAAGGTCTTCAAGTTCGGCGGGGCCAGCGTGAAGGACGCGGCGGGTGTGCGCAACATGGCCGGTGTGCTTTCGCACTTCCCCGGGGATGACCTGCTCATCGTGGTGAGCGCCATGGGCAAGACGACCAACGCGCTCGAGAAGGTGGTGTGGGCATATGGCGACGGGCGCGAAACCGCACCGCTGGTGGAGGCGCTCCGCAGCATGCACCTTGGTGTGCTCCAGGAGGTGGCACCCGGGAACAAGGGTGCCCACGCCGCCCTGGATGCCTCGTTCCTTGAGCTGCAGCAGACCCTGTCCCGGTCCTCGAACGGACCGCTCGATGCGGATTACGACCGGATCGTGTCGCTGGGCGAGGTGTGGAGCACGTTGGTGGTGGGCGCGCACCTGGAGCATGCCGGCATCACCAACACATGGCTTGACGCCAGGACCGTGGTGCGCACCGATGCGACCTACCGTTCGGCGAAGGTGGACTGGCAGGCCAGCGGGGACCTGGCCGCCCGGCACCTGAGGCCCTTGTTCGCCGGGAACCCGGGCCGTGTTGTCACCCAGGGCTTCATCGGATCGACGGCCGACGGGCGGACAACCACGCTCGGCCGCGAAGGCTCAGACTTCAGTGCGGCGATCTTCGCCTACCTGCTCGATGCGCGGAGCGTCACCATCTGGAAGGACGTGCCCGGCATGTTCAATGCGGATCCCAAGCGCTTCCCCGATACGAAGTTGCTGGCCCATATCAGCTACCGTGAGGCCATTGAGCTGAGCTATTTCGGTGCGAGCGTCATCCATCCCCGTACCCTGCAACCGCTGCAGCGGAAGCATATCCCGCTCTACGTGAGGTCGTTCATGGACCTGTCCGCGCCGGGCAGCATCATCGATGACCGCAGTGACAGCGACGCGCTCATACCCTCGTTCATCGTCAAGCCGGCACAGGTGCTTGTCAGCATCACCCCGCGGGACCTGAGCTTCATCGTGGAGGACAACCTCAGCGACATCTTCCGGCTGTTCGCCACGGAGGGTGTGCGGATCGACCTCATGCAGAACAGTGCCCTTGCTTTCAGCGTGGTGGTGGATGATGGCCCGCGTGCTCGCCGGCTCATCGACCGCCTGGGACGGGATCACGAGGTACGCTACAACGAGGGCTGTGAACTGGTCACCGTGCGCCATTACGACGAGGCCACGCTGTCGCGGCTCACGGCCGGCCGCGAGGTGCTCCTGGAGCAGCGCAGCCGCACCACGGCGCGATTCGTCCTCAAGTAGCCGTCACTCCCCTGCTTCGAGGATGGCCAGCACGCGATCCGGATGGTCGCTGATGATGCCGTTCACGCCGAGCGCGATCATGCGGCGGATGTCCTCCTCCCGGTTCACCGTCCACACCACCACGGCGAGATCGCGCTGCTGGAGCATTTCCACGGTCGCACTGTCCACCAGGCTGTAGTGCGGGCTGTAGACGTCAGGCAGGAAGCTCAGGCGCGCCAGTGCCATCCCCGGGTCGGTCCCGGACTCCACGAGCAGGGCGGTTCGGATGCCCGGGTCGATCGCGTGGACGGCCTCGAGCACGGCGGGGTCGAAGCTCTGCACCATGCAGTTGGCCCCGATCTTCAGGTCCTCGATGGCCTGCATCACAGCCGCGGCCAGGGTATCCGGGGCGGGTTGGTAGATGCCGTACCAGGCGGGATCGCTCTTGATCTCGATGTTGAAGGAGACCGGCCCCACGCCTTCGGTGAGTGTGAGTTCCTCAACGGCCTCGACCACCGCGGCCAGTGTGGGCTTGGTGGCCTTGCGTGCTTCCTGGTCGGGGAAGTCCGGGTGTGTGCGGCTGCCGCAGTCCCAGGCCTGCACCTGGTGCAGGTCCATCCGGTGGATGTTCTGCAGCAGGCCCTGTTCCTCGGTGAGCGTGTCGCCGTTGGGTGCCGTGCAGATGCGGTGGTCCATCCATGGTTCGTGGCTCACGAGCACATGGCCGTCGCCGGTGAGCACCACGTCGAGCTCAAGCCAGCCGCAGCCCATGCGGGCGGCGCGCTCGAACGCAGGGATGGTGTTCTCCGGCTCCAATCCGCGGCAGCCGCGGTGGCCGTGCACCTCGGGCGGGTCGTGCTTGTTGCTCATGCAGGCGGTCAGTAGCAGGGCTCCTGCGAGCGCGCTGGTGCGGCAGATGCCCTTAAGGTACGGCATGGGGGAAGCGGGTGAGGATCTTGTCGGCCAGCACGGCGGCCATCTTGTAGCGTCCTTCATGCGTGACGCCGGCGATGTGCGGTGTGAGGATCACGCGCTCGCAGGCGAGGAGGCGGTCCAGCAGGTGCTGATCCTGCCCGGCATCGAGGCCCGAGAGGTCGGGGCGCTCGAACTCGAGCACGTCCAGTGCTGCGGCGATCACACGGCCGCTGTCGATCGCATCCAGTAGGGCGGCGGTGTCCACCACGGGCCCGCGGCTGGTGTTGACCAGGCGGATGGGCTTCGCGAACCTGGCCAGCAGTGATGCATCCACGTAGTGCCGGGTCTCTGCGGTGAGCGGGAGGTGGAGGCTCACGATGTCGCATTCGCGCTGCAGTGTGGCCAGGCCGCATTCCTGCACATGGGCGGGTGCATGCCCGCTGCGGTATTTGTCATGGGCCAGCACGCGCACACCGAAGCCCTGCAGGCGTTCGGCGAATGCCGAGCCCATGTGGCCCAGACCGATGATGCCCACCGTTAGCCCGTGCAGGTCCGTGCCGCGATTGGCCTCACGCCTCCAGAGGCCGGCATGCACCTCGCGGTCTGCACGGGGCAGGTGCTTCAGCAGGGCGAGCACCAGCAGCAGGGTGTGCTCGGCCACCCCGTCGCGGTTGCCTTCCGGCGAATTGATCACGTCCACCCCGCGTGCGGCGCAGCCTGCGGTATCGATGTTCTCGAGGCCACTGCCCAAGCGGGCCACGAAACGCAGCCGCCCCGCCCGTTCCAGCAGGGCTGCGTCCACGGTGCTGCTGCGCACCACGATGCCCTCACATGTGCCCAGCGCCGCGGTGCCGTCCTCAGGTCCGGCGCATGTGTGCCCGGCCGCCGCAAGCCGTTCGGCGAGCACAGGGTGGGTCCCGTCCAGAAAGAGCACCAGCATGGTCAGTGGAACAGGTCGTACATGATGTGCCCCACGGAGAAATAGG
>CAZUNW010000230.1:0-3785 GCA_964621425.1 uncultured Chryseobacterium sp.
ATCTCCTGCGGCCGCCAGTCGATCTCAAACCAGTAGTGGTCCCCGCCGAACAGCTCGCGGTCCGGGGCCTCGGTCTTCTGTGTGATGGCCCTGTAGTTCGCGTCCCAACGGTGGCTGATGTAGGTGTGTCCGTCCTTTTCGATGGGCTTGCAGCCCACATCGAAACGCTCGGGCGAATGGCAGGCCATGTCCCAGTTTGTGCAGGCCACGGTGATCATGCCGCGTCCGTCCGTGCGCGCATCGCCTGCACTGAAGGTCCATGCGTTCCGGTCGTCGGGCAGGGCCAGTTGCTGGGGGTAGGTGGGCGGGAATGCGCTTTCGGGGCAGTAGGAGGGGGTCTTGAGGACCTCGAAGTCGATCTCCGAATACGCCACCCGGTGTACGCGCTGGTCAGCGTCACCGCCGTAGTAGTTGGCCAGGTAGCCGTCCTTTACGCAGGGCCTGCGCAGGCCGCCCGGGGCGCCATCGTAGATGAGCCAGATGGCGTTCGTGAGGCCGACCCACATGTCCGAATCATTCAGCAGGCGGCTGAGCTTGCATTTCACCCGGTAGCGGCCATATGCCAGGCCATGGCGGGAGCGGATGCCCACGTTCTCCTTGCGCCAGTCCCCGTCCGTACTGGCCGGATTGCGCAGCTCGATGACGTGCCGTTCCGCATCGCTTCGCACGGTGCTGCAGGGTGTACGGGCCACCATGGGGCGCAGGCCGACCAGCTGGTCGGTGGGGAAGAGGCAGCGATAGCGGTCATGGTCCGCTGGCGTGTATTCGTTTCCCAGCACGTCCGCGATCAGCGGGATGTTGGAGAAACGTGTACTGGCGTCCACATAGTGGATGAACTGTTCGAACGGCGCCCCGGCGGTGAGGCTGCTGTCGTTGCCGCACCCGGCGGAGAACGCGGTTCGGTCGCGTGCATGTTCGGGCCGCACATGGATACCCGCGCCCAGGTCGGGCCTGGCCTCCACCTTCAGCCGCTGGTCGGCGATACGCACCTCGGCACCGGACAGTCGCGAGCCGGGCCCGCCCATCCAGTACCAGAAAGGATCCGTGTGCCTGCCCTCCACCATGCTGCGGATGTCCTGCACCTCACGGGCGGGCGGGTTGCGCTCGAAGGCGTCCTCCGGCATCACCACGAGCATGAACACATACTCACCCACGCGCGGGTTGCGCGACCAGCGCGCCTGGCGTCCATTGGCATCCCGGTGTTCCGGCTGGTCGCGCGGGTCGCCGCGGATGCGGAAGCTCCCGTTGACCTCGATGCCGTTGCGGTCGGCCGGCGGTGTCAAGCGGAAGCCCTCCCCCGCGTCCTCCCAGCTCCCGTAGAAGTTCTCGTGCGCCAGGGGGTGCTGCTCCCCGTTGGCTGCCGTGTGCGTGAACTTGTAGCTGTCGTTGAGGTAGTACAGTTTGTAGCGGAAGCGCCGCCCGCCGCCGGTGGTGTCCCTTACGGTGAAGCGGAAGGTGAATCGCCCGGCGTCAACCTGCCGGACACTCGGTACCACGAAGCCGCTGTCCAACGCATCGGTGTAGTCCATTGCGATCACGGCCACACCGGTGTCGTTCACGGGCCAGTTGATGATGGCGGCGAACTCCTGCACGGCGCCGGGACCCTCCGCAGGACCTGCACCGCAGGCCGCCAGGAACAGGCTGATGATCAGCAGGCCATTGTGGCTCATGGGGTCGTTATGCGGATCTCTGCTGCGCGCGGTGCCGGATGCGCAGCGATGCGGAGGATGCCGCCCGGGCCCGTTTCGATGTCGTAGCCCACGAGCCGGAGGCCGGTTTCCCCGGATGAGGCATGCAGGCGCTCGAAGCCGAGCAGGTCGCCTGTGGCCGCGCACCACGGCCTGACCAGATGGCTTGCCCGGCCCGCTGGATCCACAAGCCGTGCAACGCCGTCCCCAGGCCGGTAGCGCCAGCGATGGTCCATGCCGGGCACGCTGACAAGGGTGTCCATGTCGGGAACCTGCGCACCCGCCCGGATGCCGATGACCGCCGGATCGAGGGCCGCGATGCACTCCACCCGCGCGAAGGGCAGCGGCCGCGTGGTACGGGTGCTGTCCTCCAGGTCGTGTGCATGAACGGAGTCGCGTCCAAGAACGCCATCACTCCGGTAGACCACGTCCATGTCATCGATCCACGCGTCGTGGTGTTTCTTGTTCCACAGGTAGACCGTCACCACGTCGGTGTCCTCCACGCGAAGGTCGCGCAGCAGCAGTTCGCCCTGCAGGCGTTGCCATGCGCCACGCTGGTGCTCGACGGCCCGCAGCTCCTTGCCAAACCAGGCCAGCTGCTCCTCCCCGCGGTGAAGGGTGATGACGATCACCATGCCAGGGTCGTCCACGTCCACGCGGCACCAGAGCCCGGCACCGATGGCGGTGAGCGGAGCGCCCACATCGCCCACCTGGCGGCGTATAGCCGGGGCGTACTCGTCCTCCGCGCGCAGGAGGAATGACCTCGCCCCGCTGTGCGCGATGCCGCGCACGAGCCGCGTGGTATCAGCGGAATGCTCCATGTCGAAATGCAGGTTGGGACGCAGCGTGCGGCCATTGCTGGTGATGGCCGGTCCGGACCGGTCCAGCGTGGGCCGGTCGAACGGGGGTGGGTCGCCGGTGTGCAGCGTGCGGCCATCGCCTGCGGCCAACGTGCCCCGGGACGGGGCCCCCATCGCGGTGTCTGGCCCGGCTGGTCGTTGCAGGGCATCGCGCATTTTGCGCAGCTCCTGCTTCACGGCCTCCCGCCGGATGAAGGTGACGGTCCCTGTCCCGCCCACAACGAGCAGCAGGAAGAGCAGGAGGAGCCGTCGGCGGTTGCGGTTCACGATGGGCCGAAGGTAGCCGGAGTCAATTCCGGGGCGCGCTCATTCGATCATCACGCCGCGCACGTTCATCAGCGGAATATTGGTGAAGTGCTCCGGGTCGATGCTCCCGGCGAGGAAGACGTACTTCTTGTCGTGCAGCGCGCCGCCCGCATAGTAGCTCACCCAGTACTGGTTGTTGAGCGGGAATACGTCCTCCACGATGCGCTCGATGCGGGCCCAGCTGCGCGGGGCGAGGCGTTCAAGGTGGTGGCGCATCTCGCTGGTGCGGCGCGCCTCACCGTCCAGCTCCCCGTATCCGCGGGAGCTCACAAGCACGTTCTCCAGGGCGAAATCGTTCCGGTTGACCAGGTGAACGAACCAGCCCTCACCGCCCTCGCCGTCCGGTTCGCGCACCACGGCCAGGGCCACGCCCTGCACCCTGGGTGGGTCGATGTCCTTGCGCATGGGTCCTCAGGCCTTGCGCGCCGCCAGCTCGCGGGCGATGCCGATCCACTTGAACACGTCCGAGGGGTGCCCGGAGGCATTGACCTCCTCGCGCTTCATGCCGGTGCGTACGAGCACCAGGTCCTCATGCGGCACCACCACTACGTACTCCCCGTGGAAGCCGCGGCAGTAATGGATGGGCTTGCCGTCAAGCTCGGCCAGCCACCAGAAGTAGCCGTAGCGCTGGTTCGGGACACCCTTGTCCATCACCTTTGCCGGCGTCACCGAGGCCAGGAAGAAATCGCGCGGCACGATCTCCCGACCCCTCCACAGGCCGCTGTCCAGGTAAAGCTGCCCGATGCGTCCGAAGTCCCGTGGGGTCGCGTAGAGGCAGCAGAAGGCCTTGAAGTCGCCGTCCGTGCGGTCCTTTCCCCAGTAGGCCGGGTGTTCACAGCCCAGTGGTCCCCACAGCTTCTCGGCCACCAGTTCGTCCAACGGACGCTTCCAGGCGGCCTCAAGTACTTCGGCCATGATCTGGGTGGCCCCG
>CAZUNW010000231.1:0-3755 GCA_964621425.1 uncultured Chryseobacterium sp.
GTTGGATGCGGTGTTTCAGGACGGTATCGCCCGCTCGCCGGAATTCGCGACGTCGCTGGGCGTCGACAAGGGCAAGCTGGCCCACCTGCGCGGCGAACTCAGCCCGGCAACCGCCGCAGAGCGCCACGCCGGACGCATCAACGGGTGCATGGCGCTCGTGCACCCGTGCCGAGCTGCCCGGAGGCATCGCCCTCCCCGGTACCGCATGCTGCACCACGCTGGAACGCGACATGGTGCGCGTGGACCACGGGTACGGTGTGATGCGGCTCACGCTTGGTGCACGTGCCGTGGCCGATGCCCCGGCAAGTGGCGTGTCCATGGTGGACAGCACGCGTGCCGCGCTCGCTGCCGCCGTTCTTAATGAGCGTGCCGCTGCGAGCAGCACCCGGTAGGCCGCCGCGGTCTATTTTGCACACATGCGCATCCTTCCCATCCCGGCCCGCGCCACATGGCCCCTGCGCCATCGCGTGCTCAGGCAGGGCAGGCCCCTGGAGTCGTGCATCCTGCAGGGTGATGATGCGGAGGGCACCTTCCACCTCGGCCTCTGGGATGCCGGGGACCTCTTGGCCGTCGCCTCTTTCATGGCTGAGCGCTGCGACCAATTGCCGGCGGACCGGCCGTACCGCCTGCGTGGCATGGCGGTGGGTCCCGCCGAACGTGGCCGTGGGCTCGGCGCGGCCCTGGTGGAGGAGGGGCTCATGCAGGTGCGTGCGCGCCACGCCGACCTGCTCTGGTGCACCGCACGCACCACCGCGAGCGGCTTCTATGTCCGGCTGGGCTTCTACGTGGTGGGCGACGTGTTCGAGCTCCCCGGCATCGGCCCGCACCACCTGATGCACCTCCGGCCATGAGGCGCCCTGGCCCGGATGCCCCGTGGGTGGCGGTGCTCGTTCTTGCGGCCGTCATCACGCGCGGTCTGTTCGCCGGTCTTGCCGGCCTCACACACGACGAGCCCTTCACGCTTTACTGGGCCCACCGCCCCCTGTCCGAGCTGTTCGCGCAGCTGTGGCACGAGAACAACCCCCCGCTCCATTTCCTGTTGGTGAAGGCCCTGCTGCCGTTGACGGGAACGGATGAGGCGTTGCTGCGCATGCCCGGCGTCATTGCCTCCGGGCTCACCCTGTGGCCGTTGTTCCTCATAGGCCGTGAATTGGCCGGGCGCAGGGCCGGAGCCGTCGCCGCCCTACTGATGCTGTTCAGCGTCCAGCAGCAGGGGTTTGCGCACGAGGTGCGCGCTTATGCCCTGCTCCAACTGCTGGCGGTGACCGCTGTCTGGCAGGTGGTGAGGCTGGCCCGCAAGGGCGCGGGTCGCGGACCGCTCGCTCTGCTGGTGCTGGCCGATGTGGCGATGGTGTACACGCATTTCTTCGGTTGGCTGGCCATCGGCGTGCAGATGCTGCTCGTAATGGCGCTTCCGGCGCTCCGGCAGGCGCGTGGTACGGTGCTGGTCGCCGCGGCCATCACCATGCTCGCACAAGCGCCATACGGGGCCATCCTGCTCGAGCGGCTCACGACCTCGGTCGGCCAGGGCACCTGGCTTGCCTCGCCCCCGCCCGAGGAGCTGTACAACATGCTGTGGCGCTGGAGCAACGCACCGGTGCTGGTGGTGCTCTTCCTGGCGGCAGCGCTCGTTGCGGGCCTTCGCCCCACAGGGCGCGGTCCCCTTTGGTGGACCGGGCTGTTATGGGGCGTGGTGCCGCTGGTGGGCCTCTTCCTGGTCAGCCTGGCGGTGCCGGTCTTCCTGGATCGCTACCTGCTCTTCGCGGCACCGGGCTGGTGCCTGCTGGTGGCGCAGGGCCTGCTGTGTTCCTGGCCTTCGCGGCGCATGGGTCTGCTCCTGGCAGGGGTCGGTGTGGGCGGCATGGCGTTCACCTTCGATCCGGCCCGTTCGCCAATCGGCGAACCGCAACAGGTGGTGGCCGTGGCACGCGCCATGGGTCGCGACCGTGCACCGGTCCTGGTGATGCCGTCCTGGTACGCCTACGCCTATGCCTGGCATGTGGACCCGGCGCTGTTCGGTCACCGCGGTTCATGGCCTGACGCACTTGCTGCGCATGGCATCGTCGTGGTCGACGATCCGTTGCGACCGCCCGACGCTGCGCTTAAAGCAGATACCCTGTTGCTTGTGGATGCGGGGAGCGCGCTCGTCGACCCCGGACGTGCGCTCGAGCGAGCGCTCGCACAGCGCCTGGGCGCGCCCGATGTGGTCGAGGCCGACCGCGGTGTGAGGGTCCTCCGTTTCCGCCAGTGAGCGCCGCTCATCCGCCCCCCGCGCATTCCATCCCATCCTGGAGCGTCCCGTGGATCGGCCTTCCGCGGCCATGGCGCATTGGCCACCTTTGTAAATCATCGAACGAACCGGACATGCGCACCTTCCTGCTCACCCTGGCCATCGGCCTGCTGCTGTCGTCCATTCCTGGCGGACCCGCCTCCGGCCAGCCGCCGCTGCTTCCCATGAAGGACTTCTTCCGCAATCCGGAGAAGAGCGGATACCGCATCAGCCCGGATGGGCAGTACTTCAGTTTCCGCGCTCCGTGGCGCGGCCGTATGAACCTCTTCGTGCAAAAGCTGGGCGAAGGGACGGCCGTGCAGGTGACCGCTGACACGGTGCGCGACGTCGGCGGTTATTTCTGGAAGGGTGACCGGCTGCTTTACAGCAGGGACATCAATGGCGATGAGAACTTCATAGTGTTCAGCGTGGGCAGGGATGGACGGGAGGTGAAGGCACTGACCCCGGAGAAGGGTGTGCGCGCCGGCATCCTGGATGACCTGCGTGACCTGCCGGGCATGAACAACAAGGTGCTGCTGCAGATGAACCAGCGCAACCCGCAGGTCTTCGATCCCTACCTGTGCGACATCGCGACCGGCGAACTTGAGCCCCTTTATGACAACAGCAAGGACAATTTCGAAAGCTGGGTGACGGACCACACCGGCACCATCCGCTTTGCCACGCGCACCGAGGGTACGGACAACGTGTACTTCCATCGCGCCGGTGCGAACGAGCCCTTCAAGGAGTACATGCGCACGAGCTACAGGGACAGCTGGTACCCGCTGCTCTTCACCTTTGATGGTCGCAACCTCATCGTGGCGCACAACCTGAATGGCCGCGACCGCATGGCGGTGGTGGAGTGGGACCTGGCCGCGCGCAAGGAAATGAAGCTGCTTCACGAGGACCCGGCCTTCGATGTGAGCGGGGTGGACTGGAGCCGCCGCCGCCGCGTGCTCACCATGATCACCTGGGAGGGTACAAAGGCTGAACGGCGCATCCTGGATGAACGCACCAGGCAGCTCTATGCGTTCCTCGAGGGCAAGTTCCCGGGTTTCGATGTGGCCGTGGTGAGCGAAAGCGCTGACGAGACCCAACGGACCGTGTGGGTGGGAAGCGACCGGGTGACCGGACGCTTCTACTACCACCAGGACGGGAAGGACGAACTGCAACTGCTCTGCGACCGTGCGCCCTGGTTGAAACCGGAACTGATGGCCGAGATGCGTCCGGTGACCTACACCGGGAGGGACGGCCTCACCATCCACGGTTACCTCACCCTGCCCGTGGGCCGCGAACCGAAGGGCCTGCCAGTGGTGGTCAACCCGCACGGCGGGCCCTGGGCCCGTGATGGATGGGGCTTCAACCCCGAGGTGCAGTTCCTGGCCAACCGGGGTTATGCCGTGCTGCAGATGAACTTCCGTGGAAGCACAGGCTACGGCCGCAAGCACTGGGAGGCCAGCTTCAAGCAGTGGGGACGCACCATGCAGGA
>CAZUNW010000232.1:0-3750 GCA_964621425.1 uncultured Chryseobacterium sp.
AGGTGTACCGCACCCGCATTGGCCGGCTGCGACCTTGTTGCGGTCATTCAGGCAGGCGTCATTGCAGTCGGCTGTGCCATCGGCGTCAGTGTCCGTATCCGGATTGCCGCAGCCGCACTGGCCTGCAGCCACCTTGTTGGGGTCGTTGGGGCATGCATCGATGCAGTCCGCTGTGCCGTCGGAATCGCTGTCCGCATCGGTCGTTCCGCAGCCACAGATGCCCGGGTTGGACTTCAGCGCATCATTGGGACATCCGTCCGTGTTGCCTGCCACGTAGCCGGAGGGCTGTGAGCAGGCCGCCAGGGTAACGGCAGGGTCACCAAAGCCATCACCATCCACGTCCGCGTACCAGGTGGTTGCGGCGGTCACGGTCACGGTAAAGGTGCAGCTGGCGGAGCAGCCGTTGCCATCGGTATAGCTGTAAGTGATGGTGTGGGTGCCCGCGCCGGCGGTGGCCGGGTTGAAGGTCCCGTTGCTTACGCCGGTCCCGCTGTACGTGCCGCCTGCGGGATCGCCTCCGCTCAGGCTGAACGCTGCATCAATGCTGCATAGGCCCGTGATGTTCGACGGGCAGGTGACCGTGGGCAGGGGGTTCACTGTCACGGTGGCGGAACCGCTGGAGGGGCAGCCGGCCAGGTTGGTGGCCGTCACCGTGTAGGTGGTGGTGACCGTGGGTGTGACGGTCTCGGAGCGCGCCGAGGAAGTGATCGGGGACCATGTCACGGAGGCGAAGCGCTCCCAGCCCAGACGGACATCCGGCCTGTTGGTGCTGGTATTTGTGGCGGTGGCAGCGGCCAGAACGGTAGCCGCCGACTGGCCGTCCACACGGTAGAAGGAGCACTGGGCCGTTCCAACGTTGCTCAGGTAGGTCTGGACAAAGTCGGTGCTGGTGCCCGAATTGCCGTTGCTGTAGGAGGTCTGGATGATGAGGTTGCTGGTTCCGTTCCAGATGAAGGGTGTGGCGAAGTTCACGTAGGAGAACAACGGCAGGTTCGTGGTGGGCACGGACCAATTGAGGGATGCCACTTGGGTGAGTCCCGTCTCGAAGGTGGTGGATAGGGTGGCGGCGCTGGTGTGCTTCAGGGCGATGGTGAAGTTGTTCAACGTGCCGCTGAAGGTGCTGCCCACCGCGCTGACGGCGAACCCAAGGGAGGTGATCCGGTCGTTGGCCAGAAAGCCAAGCGCGGTCAACTCTGCGGCGGTGAAAAGCATCTGGTGCTTGGTTCCGCCGTAATAGTTGGAAAGGGGGGCCGGATAGCCGGTCGTACTGTTCACCGTATTGAGTCCGCCCTTGATGTAGGCGCCGGAATTGGTGCCTCCCGTTACGGTGAGGGTGGAGGATCCTCCCTGGCAGACGGCAGCGGCGGAGGCGGTCACCGTCAGCGGGCTGGGGGATGCGTTCACGGTGATGGTGGTGGTGGCGCTGGTGGTGCAACCAGAGCTGGGTTGCCCGGTGGTGTTGTCCAAGGCCGTCACAGTGTAGGTGGTGGTGGTGCCGGGCGAGACGGATACGGACGCGCCGGTGCCGGCGCCATTGTCCCAGGTATAGGCATAGCCCGCGTTGGTGCTGCTTACGCTCAGTGTGGTGCTCTGGCCGCTGCAGATGGTGGACGGAGACGATGCGGTGATGACCGGGGGGGTGTTCACCGTGACCGTGATGGGGGTGCGGGTGGACTCGCAGGTGCCATCGAACTCGGCCACATAGAGGGTTGTGGTGGTGCTGACGGAAGTGCCGTAGGTGGTGCTGGTGTTGTTCTGGAGCGCGGCACCGCCAGAGGCTGCCGCATACCAGCGGAACGTGGGTGTGGTGAGGCCCGTGTTCGAGGCCACTGAGGCCGCAGGCACCGCTGGGCCGCATTGTGTGGAACTGGTGGAAGTGGGAGCGGCCGGAAGCGCGATGGTGGAGACAGCCACACTCCCGCCCACAGTGCAACCTGCGGCCGTTGAGGCCGTCACGGTGTAGGTGGCGGATGCAGGCACGGCGACCGTGGCGGTAGCGCTGGAGCCCACCACGGTGAGGCCATCGCTCCACGAGTAGGTGAAAGCAGGTATGTTGCCGCCGCCACCGTTGTTGCCGGAGGAGAGGTTCACGAGGTATTCCTCGCGCTCTCCGTAGGCAATGGACATGGTGGGGCTGGTTACCAGGCCCTCGTTCACGATTACGCGCATGCGGGTGAGGCCGTTGTTGGCCGTCGCCGGGACCGTGAATGAGCCTGTCTCCGTGTGGGCGCCGGAGGTGGTGGCTGCCGCGATGTACACTCCTTCGCCGGCATCGGCGAAGTCGCCATCCCGGTTCAGGTCGATGTAGATCGCCATGGAGTTGCCGTAGGGAGTGGTTGCATGCAATGAACTCAGGGAGAACGAATAGGTGGAACCGGCCGTCATGGGTACCGTGGCGAGCGCGGTGTAATTGGCATAACTGCCTGCCACGCCCGAGGCCGTGCCGATTGTCCCGGCCAGCGAGTTGTAAGTGGTCGTGTTGTTCAACAGCACCGTGGAGGTGGCGGCATCAGTGATTGTCACGTTACCGATGTCCTCGTCGGTGGTGGGGTTGGTCACTTGCTGGATGGTGTAGCTGGTCGGTGCGGCGGTGGGGTTGTAGGCCGTTGCCGAAAGCGCCGTGTTGGCGCCCGTGCATACGCTACCCGGCGTGGCCGTGGTCGTGATGCCGATGCCGTAGAGCGCGTCATCCTGGTAGGTACCAGATGCGGTGGGCGATGCAACCGCATCCACGGCCGTCACCGTCCAGGCCACGATGGCATTGGTGGGTACAGCGGCCGGAATGGTGCCCACCCATGTGTTGCCGCTGGTGTTGGTCATGGCGATGGGGCTTTGCGCCGCCCCGTTCAGGGTGTACGTGAGCGTCACCGAGGTCAGGGCACTGCTACCAGGCACCACGGTGGCCGTGACCGAGTGCGCGACGGCGGTGCAGGAGGAGGCGGTGGCACTCGCTCCGGATAGGGTCACCGGGGTGATGGGGATCCCATCGAACTCGTCCGCGCCGATGTCGAAGCCGGTGGCTCCTCCATTCACCGAGCCCGCAGGTCCGGGGCGCACCTGGCCATCGAAGTCGGTGGCATACGGCGTGGGCAGCCCGCCTGACTCCAGCAGCGTGCCGGTTGATCCGTTGATGTGGAGGTCGCTGGCGGATACGAAGTTGGGCAGCACATTGAAGGAGCTGGCATCCTTTCCGATGGCTGCCTTCCATGCGGAAAAGGTCGATTGGGGCGTACCGCTGGCTGAATAGCCCAGGATGCCGGAGGGCACCCAGTAGCAGTTGCGGTCCCACACCTGGGCCCCCGAGGTGGCATAGTTCGTTGCGTTGAAGATGGCGTTGTTGTTGACGTAGATGCCGATGGCGTTCGTGGATGCCACCGAGTTCATGATGATGTTGTTGCGGAACTTGGCCATCCGCACCCCGTTCACATCACAGGAGAGGGCATAGGAGATGGGATTCGTGGTGGTGCCCGTTGGGTTGGCGGTACTCATCACGATCGTGTTGTTGCTGAATTCCGCGAAGGTGGGTCCGGCGGTCATCTTCACCCCGTAGTTGGTGAAGGATGACAGTGCGGTGGAGGTGAAGTTCGACGCGGTGATGCGCGTTACAATGTTGTTGTAGAATCGGAGTGAATCGCAGCTTGTTGCCCCCGAAAAGAGCACACCAAACGATCCGTACCCTGCCAAATTCGGTTGTTTAACGTCGTGGATGTAGTTGTTGTAGATCTTGACCCCATAGTTCACTGTACCGAT
>CAZUNW010000233.1:0-3731 GCA_964621425.1 uncultured Chryseobacterium sp.
CGCGCACCGTGCAGATCGCGCTGAACCCCTTCACGCTGGTGGGCGCCACCACGCGCAGCGGCCTGCTCACGGCTCCGCTGCGTGCGCGATTCGGGATCAACAGCCGTCTGGATTACTACGATGCAGCCACACTGAAGGGCATCGTGAAGCGCAGCGCCGGCCTGCTCAATGTGCCCATCATCGATGAAGCGGGGGAGGAGATCGCCCGCCGGAGCCGGGGCACCCCGCGCATCGCCAATGCCCTGCTGCGCCGGGTGCGCGATTTCGCCCAGATCCAGGGCGACGGCACCATCGCGCTGTCCATCGCCCAGCACGCCCTCAAGGCTCTCAACGTGGATGCACACGGCCTGGATGAGATGGACAACCGCATCCTGGGGGCCATCATCGACAAGTTCAGCGGCGGCCCCGTGGGACTGAACACGGTGGCCACGGCGGTGGGCGAGGAGGCGGGCACCATCGAGGAGGTGTACGAGCCCTTCCTGATCATGGAGGGCTACCTGCAGCGCACGCCGCGCGGCCGTTTGGCCACCGAGCGCGCCTACCGGCACCTGGGCCGCGTGCCCAGTGCGCGGCCCGGCGGCTTGTTCGACTGATGCCTCATTCCGCCGGCCTGCGGCGTGAGCCGCTGTACATCTCGTAGCGCATGTACCGGCATTCCAGCGCACCGTTGAAGAGCTTGATGCGCGGCCGTGGGGTTAGGTGCACCTGTTTGGCGGCCTCCATGTTGCTGGTGATCATCCAGGCTGTCCATCCGGTCCAGCGCTGCTTGAGGGTGTCGCCGATCATCCTGTACACCGCGTCGATATCCTCGTCGCGGTCCATGCGCTCGCCGTAGGGCGGGTTCAGGATGAGTATGCCCTCCCCCGCCGGGGCCTCCAGCTCCTGGAAGGGCGTGTTCACCACGCGCACGCGGTCCTTGAGGCCTGCGCTGGCGATGTTGCTCGCGGCCTTGCGCGCCACGTGGGGGCTCAGCTCCCCGCCCAGCACCAGCGGCTTGTTCAGCGCATCGATGCCGGCCATCGCCGCACTGCGCACCTCCGCCCAGGTGTCCGGCTGGAAGCCCTTCCAGCGCTCGAATCCGAAGCGCCTGCGGTGCATGCCGGGCGGGATGCCCCCCGCGATCATGGCGGCCTCGATCAGGATGGTCCCGCTGCCGCACATGGGGTCCACGAGGGCACCGCGCCCGTCCCAGCCTGAGAGCAGGACCAGGCCGGCGGCGAGCACCTCGTTGATCGGGGCGAGGTTGGTGTGGTCGCGGTAGCCGCGCTTGTGCAGTGACCCGCCGCTGCTGTCCAGCGACACCAGGCATTCGTCGCCCCGCACGTGCAGGTGGATGCGCAGGGAGGGGTCGTCCAGGTCCACCGACGGCCGGCGACCGTGGCGCGCCCGGAAGCGGTCCACGATGGCGTCCTTGGCCTTGAGGGCCAGGAACTGCGAATGGGTGAACAGGTCCGAGTGGAGTGTGCAATGCACAGCGAGGGTGTCATCCACGTCCATGTACCCCTCCCAGCGCATCGCCTTGATCCCGCGGTAGAGGTCCTCCTCGTTGCGAAGCCCGAAGGAATGGACGGGCACCAGGATGCGCAGGGCTGTGCGTAGGCAGAGGTTGGCCCTGTACATGCAGGCCTCGTCGCCCTGGAAGCTCACCGCGCGGTTGTGCTTCTCGATGTCAAGGGCGCCGATGCCCTGCAGTTCCCCGATGAGCGTGTCCTCCAGCCCGAACATGGTCTGGGCTGTCATGCGGAATAGGGGATCATCGGCCATCGCGGCCGAAAGTACGGGCCCCGGCAGGGTCCGGTGCGGCTAACTTGCCCGCATGGATGCCCGCGATGCTGCGAAGGCGATCAAGGAGGAGGCCCACCGGCTGGGCTTCCTGGCCTGCGGCGTGGCCCGTGCGGGCTTTCTGGAGGAAGAGGCGCCTCGGCTGGAGCAGTGGCTGCGGCAGGGTCGCCAGGGCAGCATGGCCTACATGGAGCGCCATTTCGACCTGCGGCTGGACCCCCGCCTGGTGGTGCCTGACGCACGTAGTGTGATCAGCCTGGCCTACAACTACCACACGCCCCCGCGCCAGCAGGACCCCGCCGCTCCGAAGCTCAGCACATACGCCTATGGCCGCGATTACCACAAGGTGGTGAGGCGGCGGTTGAAGCCTCTGGTCGCCTTCATCCAGGAGCGGTTCGGGCAGGTGGCCCTGCGCGCTTTCGTGGACAGCGGTCCGGTGCTGGAGAAGGCGTGGGCCGAGCGGGCCGGCCTGGGGTGGAGGGGCAAGCACACCAACGTCATCCGCCAGGGCGTGGGCAGCTGGTTCTTTTTGTGCGAACTGGTCACCGATCTGGAACTGGAGCCGGACGCCCCGGCCACGGACCATTGCGGCACCTGCCGCCGGTGCATCGATGCCTGCCCCACCGAAGCCATCACGCCCTACGGGGTGGATGGTGCGCGGTGCATCAGCCACCTCACCATCGAGCTCAAGGAGGCCATCCCACAGGAGTTCAGCGGCAAGCTGGCCGGCTGGGCCTTCGGTTGCGATATCTGCCAGGAGGTCTGCCCCTGGAACCGCTTCGCCACCCCCCACGATGAGCCGCAGTTCGCCCCGCGGCCGGAGGTGATGGGCATGTCCGCCGGGGAGTGGCACGGCCTTACCGAGGTGGTCTTCGACCGCCTGTTCGAGGGCAGCGCCGTGAAACGCACGAAGTACACCGGACTGCGGCGGAACTTGGACTTCCTGCGCCGTACGGACTGATCGCCCCGCTCAACTGCGCATGGTGGTCTTGAAGACCTCCATGATCACGTCCCGGTAAAGGTGACCGAAGGTGGCCAGGCACCAGGCCTTCAGGACGAGCTGGTCGTGCTGACCCAGCCAGCGGCGGGCCTTTATCAACTCCTTGCGGAACAGGCGCTTGTCGAAGCTCACCTTCTCCAGCACCTGCTTGCTGAACTCCATCATCTTCCTGCCTTGGTCCATCGTCACGTTCCGGGGGGGCTGGTGCGGAGCCTGCTGCCGGGAGGATGAAGATAGCCGCTATTCAGATCGGTGTAGCTGACGTGACGCATCCTTCCGGCGGGGGTGGTGCGGGAGACTGATCCCGCAAACACCGGGCCGCTTCCCCCGCGTTGCGCCTCAGGGCTGGAACTTGCGTTCCTCCACTTGCATCACCTCCTTGGTCGCCACGTCGTACACATAGGCCACCAGGGCGCAGTTGGCGGGCTCCAGCACGTTGCCGGGCAGGGGTTGCGCATAGGTGAAGGTGAGGGTGTCTCCGGTGTTGGCGGCACCCTCGATGGCCGGCACCCCCCACGTGCCGTTGAGGTTGCCACGCAGCATGTGGCGGTGGTCGTAGTCGGGGATCTCCGGCGGGGTGGCATTGGCATCGATCTGCCAGTCGATCACGTGGTCCTCGGTGAGGGCCACCACCAGGTTGTGGTCGCCGGTGATGGGGCCGAGGAGCGCCAGTTTCACGGTGGTGCCCACATTGCCCCCGCCGTAGGTGAGGGCGTCGAACCACAGGTGCAGGACGGTGCTGTCGCCGATGATGGCGTTCACCGCATCGCCCCAGTCGCCGTCGCTGATCTGCAACACGCTGTTGTAGGGCCTGCGGCTGATCAGGCCGGTGGGCAGGAAGGTGATGCCGAATGCGCTCTCGTAGGCCGTGCCCTCGGGGGTGCGGTGGTCGCTGTCCAGGATGCCATCGCCTATGGGGTTCTGGGGCGCGGAGAATCCGTCCACACAG
>CAZUNW010000234.1:0-698 GCA_964621425.1 uncultured Chryseobacterium sp.
CCGATGTACATGGCCGACAGGAAGGTGAAGACGTAGGCCTGGATGAACGCCACCAGGAGCTCCAGCATGAACATGAACACAGTGAACAGCCATGACCCGATGGCCACGCCGTACCCCGCGCCCGCGCTGGTCTCGCCGAAGACGAAGATGAGGCTGAAGAAGCTCAGTGCAATGATGTGGCCCGCCGTGATGTTGGCGAACAATCGGATCATCAGTACGAAGGGTTTCAGGAACATGCCCAGCACCTCGACGGGAGTGAGGATGGCCAGCACCCAGGCCGGCACGCCCGGCATGGCGAAGATGTGGTGCCAGTAGTGCTTGTTGCCGCTGAAGGTGACGATCAGGAAGGTGATCACCGCGAGCACAAGCGTCACGGCGATATTGCCCGTGAGGTTGGCCCCGCCGGGGAAGAAGGGCACCAGGCCCAGCAGGTTGCTGAAGAAGATGAAGAAGAAGGCCGTGAGCAGGTAGGGGAGGTACTTCTCGTACTTGTGGCCGATGGCGCTCTTGGCCACGTCGTCGCGCACGAACAGAATGATGGGTTCCACCAGGTTCTGCATGCCGGTGGGCGCCTGGCCTGCCCGGCGTGTGTAGGCCCCGGCCACCGACAGGAACACCCACAGCAGCAGGGCGGCCACCACCAGCAGCGTGGCCACGTTCTTGGTGATGCTCAGGTCCACGGTGCCGGCCGTGAGGGC
>CAZUNW010000234.1:708-3711 GCA_964621425.1 uncultured Chryseobacterium sp.
CCATCCCGCCTTCGAGCGGACCGGGCCGGTAGAGGGCGTTCACCGCCACGATGTGACCCTCGTGCAGCGCGTAGCCACCGTAGGTGCTGTGCCCGTGGTCGAACCGGCCGCTGCTGAAAACGCTCAGGCCACGTTCGCTGTTGTAGAGGATAACCGGGAGCGGCAGGCTGGTGTGTCCCCAGAGGTGCCAGCCGTGCTCGTCGCCGATGTGGTCCAGGATGAGCTTGCCGGCGTTGAACTTCCCGTCACCGGCGTGGGCGTCGGCCTGTTCCGTGGTGTGCGCCACGGTGTCGTGCGCGGCCACAGGGGGATGTGCGGCGCTGTCAGCCGGGGCATGCTGGGCTTCGGACCCGGCCCAGAGCAGGGTGCCGGTCAGCAGGAAAACGGTGCGCAGCAAGGCGTTCAGCGACATCGGGCACAGGGGACGAACCCCATTTGCGGCCGCGAAGGTAGGGATCCCCGGCGAAATCACCGAAGGGGGGCTCAACGTCGTGTCTCGCGGAACAGGAAGGCCATCGCCCCGGAGATGCCCAGGAGGGCCAGCACCAGGGTGAAGGCAGGGAAGTTCAGGGCAAGGCGGGCGTCCAGCCACCGGCCCGCCCAGATGGACAGCAGAATGATGCCGGCCATCTGCAGGCCCAGGCCGCTGTAGCGCAGGTAGGCGTTGTAGCCCTTTCGGGCCCCTTCAGTGGCGGGCCGGCGTGGCGGGGCGGCCATCACGTGCGGGGTTGCCGGCGGGACAGGTGCACGAGCCTGCCGGTGCTGAACCCCAGGAAGGCGAGGTAGAGCAGTGCGAAGGTCAGGGCCAGGGGCACTGCCCGGCCCCGCGGCAGGGTGAGCAGCACCACGGCCACGGCCACCACGCTCACGAACATCTTGAGCGTGAGCCCGGCCATGAAGCGCCGCACGAAGCCCTTGGGATCGGTGATCATCGCACGCTCCTGCCACAGGTGCAGGACCAGGGTGAGCCCGCCCAGGTAGGCCAGCACGGCCGCATGACCAAGGTGCAGGGGGAGGCCGGCGGTCCAGTGCACCAGTGCGGTGGCGCCTCCGCAGGCCGCGGTGAACAGGAGCACGGGCGCCACGGGGGAGGGGACGCGCCCGGAGGTCATGAACGGAGGGTAGGCGGGATCAGCGGGCCGCCTGAGCGCCGGGCGTCACCGCGGGCTGTGGGGCATCGGTGCGCAGGCGCACCGGGTCCATCTCTTTCACCACGCCGCCGCCCATGCTGCAGTTGCCGGTGAACACCGCTCCCGGCTCGATGGCCAGCTTCTTGGTGTTGATGTCGCCCTGCAGTTTGGCAGTGGCTTTCAGGCTCAGCAGGTCCTGGCAGTTCACCTTGCCCAGCACTGTGCCCTCGATCTCCGAGCTCTGGCACGACACCTCGCCCTCGATCATGCCGGTGGCGCCCACGATCAGGCGTCCGCGCACGGTGATGGTGCCTTTCACACGGCCGTCGATGCGGATGTTGCTGTCGCTGCGGATCTCGCCTTCGATGGAGGTGCCCTCCATGATGCTGTTGATCTTGCCGGCGTTCACCGGCTCGGCGGCCTTGGACATGGTGTCTGGTTTTTTATCGGGTTGGAACAGCGCCATCCTTTACAGGTTCCTGAACGTCAGGGACGAAGGTAATCACCGCCTGGATCCAGCCAAGCGTGGCGCGGCTCATTCGCCCGGCAGGTAGTTCTGCGTGAAGAAGGCGGCGTAGGCGTCGACGTCCTTGTTCTTGTAGAGCTGGGTGTAGTTGTCCGGGCTGATGGCGAACACGGGGTGGCCCTGGTCGTTCACCCCGCCCAGCATGCCCACATCGCCCAGGAACTGCTCGTAGTAGGCCATGGCCATGGCCTTGTCGTCGAACAGCCGCAGCAGCACCACCTGCTGGTCGGTGTCCAGGATGTTGTTCTCCACGAGGATGTTGCGGTCCGGGTAGTAACGGCGGTTGAAGTCGCTGATCCTGGTCTTCACCGCGTTCATGTCGATGCCCTTGGCGGGCACCACCAGCGCGATGTAGTGCGGTCCCTGGTCCACGCGGAAGGCGCTTCCAGGCGGCGGGTCCTTGGCCTCGGGACCGCCCACGGCGTCCTTGTCGAGCACGCCCAGCAGCTGTTGGGCGGTCTTGGCCTCCTCGGTGCCGGGGAACTTGGCGACCACCTCCTGCAGCGCGGTGCGGAAGGCGGCCACCTGGCGGGTGCCGCCGATGGCCATGGCCTTCAGCAGGTGGTACTTGGCAAGCAGGTGGTTGCGCGGTTCCTCGCCGATCACGCGGGTGCAGCTGGCGATCACAGGCAGGTAGTTGCGCTGCCGGAACTCGCGGTACACGGCCTCGTAGGCGGCATCCTCCTCCTTGCGCCGCACCTCGCCGCCCTCCAGCAGGGAGGGGTCCTGGACCAGCCGCGCGAACTCGCTGTCGGGCCAGCGTTCCAGGATGATGTTGGCGTAGGCCTGGGAGGTGCTGCCGCCGAAATCGATGAAGCTGCCGCTCTTCTCCCGGGCCAGGTAGATGCGGTACATCTGGTAGTGGCTCTCGGGGGTGTAGCGGCACTCCTCGAAGCGGCCGATCAGGCTTTCGAAGCTCTCGATGGCGTTATCGGTGTCCTTGAGCTTCTCTTTGTAGATCATGCCGCTACGGTAAATGGCCTCGCACACCATGGCGTTGGATGCGGCCAGCGCGGAGTCGCCCGTGGGCAGGTCCTTCAGGTAGAAGGCGGGATCCTTCCATTCTGGGTCTCCCTCCTTGCCCTTGTCGCCGGTGGTTGCCTCCTCCTCCTCGTCCTCCTCCTCACCCGCCCCTTGGGCCACGGCCGACCCGCCCTTGTCGCGGCGGCGCCAGTCGTCCTCAAGGGGCCTGTTGCCCCATTTCTTCTTGAACTCGGAGAGCCCACGTCCAAGTTGCTGCGGGTTGTAGAAGTACCAGGCGCCCGCGCCGCCACCCGTTGGGGCGGGGGGCTTGGCTGGTGCGGCTCCCTCGGGCTGTGTTTCGCGGGCCTCGCGCTCGGCGGCCTC
>CAZUNW010000235.1:0-3657 GCA_964621425.1 uncultured Chryseobacterium sp.
TTCAGCAGGGAATTGGCGTTCCACAGGGGCGAGGTGGTGAGGGCGTTGAGGGTGTTGCCGCTCCATCCAAGGCCCGTGCCCGCCGTGAAGCTGCCGCCACCTCCACCCGCCGTTGCCGCATGGAGTGCGTAGGGTACGCTGAGCAGCTGGCTGGTGCCCGTGATCGTGTAATTCGTGCCCCCGTTGGGGTCGGCCTCGGTACGCAGCCAGTAGCTGCTCCCTCCCCAGTTGATGGCGCCGAAGTTGCCGCTCACCACCGTGCCTCCGCCCACCTCCAGGGTGAGCAGGCCGTTGTCGTTGGTGATGCCGTTGTGGGTCTCCACATACACCGCGGGGCCGTTGCTGCCACCCACGAGGATGCTGACACGCATGCCCACGGGAGCGTTGGTGACCAGGGCATCGATGCTGTTGCGCACCACGGCCTGGTAGCTGAGGCGCTGCGGGGCCTGGGCGGCGAGCGCGGAGGCCAGCATCAGTAGGGGAAGGGTGAGGAAAGGCTTCATGGGGTGGGAGCGGTGGTGGATTCAGTGTTTGGCGATGCGGAAGCTGCGTATCGGTCCTCCGGGTGCGGTGACCTCGAGCAGGTAAACGCCCGTGGGCAGGCCGTTCATGGCGATGCGTGTTCGCTGGCCGGCGATGCGATCACCGGCGATCAGCTTGCCGGCTGCGTTACGCAGGTTGTATCCGGTGTGGTCGGGCAGCGCGCCGGTCACGATCAATTCCAATGCATCCGTAGCGGGGTTCGGCCCGGCGGTGAGGGAGAACGCCGCCGCCTGCCCATCGATGCCGGTGGTCACGCTGATCTCATAAGGCTGCTGCACGCCCTGGGCCACAGTGCCGGTAGCAGCGCTGGGCGCGGTGTACGCGGGCTGGCCCACGCTGTAGCTGATGCTTCCGCCGGTGCCGGCGGCATCACCACCCGTGGCCACCGGTAGCTGCTGGGCCTGGAGTGAGGTGGCGAGGAGGGCGAGGAGGATCAGGGTGTGGCGGAGCATGGCTGGTCGGAAGCGCCAAGCTAGGTGCCGCGGGGCATGCGCCCAAGGAACGCTGCGGCCTCAGTCCAGCATCTCCACGTCCAGCTGCCGGCCCTCGCGGTGTGCCTTGCGGTCCAGCAGGATGCCCACGGCCGTGCCGAACACCACACCGACCGGCAACCCCAGCCCCACAAGACCGATCTCGCCCACGCTGCTGCCGACCGCCAGTCCCAACGGGACACCGAACACCGCGATGCCGAGGCCGCGCCACAGGTTGCTGTGGTGGTTGCGCGGGACCAGTTCCACCTCCTTTTCCAGCAGGCGCAGAAGCTGCCGCACGTTGCGCTCCATGCGTTTGCGGTCCACATGGTCAGCGGCGATCGCATCGTTCATGTCGGCCACGAGCAGGTTCACCCGGTCCACCACCCGCCCGGGCAGGGACCGTTCGCGCAGGTCCTTCAGGATGTCCCTCATCTGGTCGCAGGCCACTGCGGCCCGGATGTCCGTCGCGGCCCGGCCGGTCGCTGCAAGCGGGAGTAGCGCTGGGTGGTTCATCGGCGTCGTGTTTTGTGGGTTCATGGGCAGGGCGCCAGCCGCAACTCACGGCCGCCGCCGAACTCGTCCGTAAGCCGGATGCACGCGCCCAGCATTCCCTCGCGCAGGTAGCGGGCCCTCGTCACGCAGTGCTCCGGTGGATCCGGATCCATGCGAAGGCCTGGGATGCTGCCGGTGGCCTTTGCGCAGGGAATGGGTCCGCAGAGCAGCACCGAGTCCATCGGGAACGTCCGGGTGCTGTCCGGGGCGAGTACGCCGAGGTCCATGCCGGCAAAGGTGAGGGCCTCGATGCGGTGGCCGGTGGTGTTGGTGAAGGCCAACTCCACCTGTCCGGCACTTCGCATGGCCGGTATCAAGAGGCCCATGGAGAACAGCATCCGCAGGGCATTGACCGGTTGCTTGATCTGCGTGGTGGTGCGCTTGGGGCGCATCAATGGCTGGGAGGTGGACCGAGGGGCTTCCATGTGTGGATGACCATGTAGTGGCGGCGGTGCTCCGGTGCGACCTGTTCCGTGGCGGTCCGCAACGTGCCCTTGGCCTTCCGCTTGCGGTTCCTAAGGATGCGCGCAGCCTCCACGGACAGGTGTTCCCCCGGCGGCGCGAAGGTCATCCCGATGCTGTACGTACCCAGCCGCAGGGTGTCGCCCGGTGCCAGGGTATGTGTTCCGGAGCCCAGCGCGGGAGTTGGGGCTGATACGTGTACATCCACACGTGCTGCCTGCCGTGTGGCGTTCACCAGGAACACCTCGTTCACGAAGAGCTGCTGGCAGATGGCCACCTCTGGTTCCCGCAAGGGGAGCTCCATGGGGCCGGGGGGCTCGATGGGTTGTGTGTAGGTCCGTTCCAGCAACTCGTTGCTCTCTTCGCTGAAGCCCGTTCGGTTCCCTTCCTCGTCAAAAGTGGTGGTGCTCCGGTACCACTGAATGCCGGCATCCGGCGCATCGCTCACCTCGGCCTTGCTGACCGCGCCGCCGGGGTGGTAGCTGAAGTGCACCGAGGCGTGCCCCCCGATCCGTCGGGTATGGCGGTCGAAGATGACCGTGCCGGCGCGCGTGAAAGCCCGGCTGCGCCCGAACCGCTCCTCCTTGTCCGTCCATTCCGAGGTGCTCACCTCGCCGGTCGTGAAGGAGCGCAGCACCACGCGTCCGGTGTCGGTCTCGATGGTGCGTACACGGTCCTGGGCGTGAAGCGCAGGGCCGCAAACCAGCAGGAGGACCAGTGCCAGGGGGGCGCGCATGGCCCGGTCCTTTCAAACTTCAGGCCAAGCCTTCGCATCTTCGCGCTCCCCGGACTTGGGGCTACCCAGAATGGCCAGGAAGAAGATCCAGAAGCTGCTCGTCGCCAACCGCGGCGAGATCGCCCTTCGCGTGATGCGCAGTGCCCGCGAAATGGGCATCCGTACCGTGGCGGTTTACTCGGAGGCCGATCGCAACGCCCCCTTCGTGCGCTTCGCCGACGAGGCCGTGTGCATCGGTCCGGCACCGAGCAAGGAGAGTTACCTGGTGATCGACAAGCTGGTGCAGGTGTGCAGGGACCTGAAGGTGGACGCTGTGCATCCGGGTTACGGTTTCCTGAGCGAGAACGGTGATTTCGCCCAGGCCCTGGAGCGGGTCGGGGTGATCTTCGTGGGGCCCACACCCCACGCCATGAAGGTGATGGGCGACAAGCTCGCGGCCAAGGAGGCGGTGAAGGCCTTCGGTGTGCCGCTGGTGCCCGGCACGGAAGGTGCTGTGAGCGGGCTGGAGGAGGCCATGAAGGTGGCGGAGACCGTCACCTTCCCGCTCCTGGTCCAGGCCGCGACCGGTGGCGGTGGCAAGGGCATGCGCGTGGTGAATGCCGAGCCGGAGCTGAAGGAAAGCCTGGAACGTGCCATCAGCGAGGCGCAGAACGCCTTCGGCGACGGCAGTGTCTTCATCGAGAAATACGTGGCCGGCCCGCGCCACATCGAGGTGCAGGTGATGGCGGATACGCACGGCAACGTGTGCTATCTGTTCGAACGCGAGTGCAGTGTGCAGCGCCGCCACCAGAAGGTGGTTGAGGAGGCCCCCAGCGCCGTGCTCACCCCCGAGCTACGCCAGCGCATGGGCGAGGCCGCCGTGGCTGTGGCGAAGAGCGTGGATTACGTGGG
>CAZUNW010000236.1:0-3626 GCA_964621425.1 uncultured Chryseobacterium sp.
TCCCCAGGCCCTGGCATCGTCACCGGCGCGAGGCTTCTCTACCTTGACCACGACAGCGCCCAAGTCGGCCAGCAGCTGACCAGCATAAGGTCCGGCGATGGAGGTGGTGAGGTCGATGACCTTTCCGTCCACCCTGGCGCGCAGGAAGCCCTGGCGCAGGAACTGCTCGAACAGTTCCTTGTAGTGGCCCTTCCGGCCCCGCACCACTGGTGCCAGCACCAGCAGTTCGCCACCCGCATGCTCCTGCTGCAGCAGGTCCACGATCTGGGCGTCCGTGAAACGTACCATGCGTTCACCTGTCACATGGGAGTAGGCGTCCGCTGCGCGGGCATAGAGCAGGCGCAGCAGGTCGTAGATCTCCGTCACGGTGCCCACCGTACTGCGCGGGTTGCGGCTGATGGTCTTCTGCTCGATGGCGATCACGGGGCTGAGCCCGGTGATCAGGTCCACGTCGGGTCGTTCGATGCCCCCAAGGAACTGCCGGGCATAGGCGTTGAAGGTCTCGATGTAACGACGCTGCCCCTCGGCGTGCAGGGTGTCGAAGGCCAGGCTGCTTTTTCCGCTGCCGCTCAGGCCGGTGATCACCACCAGCTTGTCGCGGGGGATGGCCACGTCGATGTCCTTCAGATTGTGGACACGGGCGCCGAGGACCTCGATGACGGCGTCGCCGGCAGGGTCCGTTCCGGGGGCGTCACCACCCTCACTCATCACCGGTGCGTTCCGCGGCATCGAAATCTGCTGCAGGCAACAACAGCTCGTACGGACGGCCCTGGGGGTTCGTCAGCCGGGCCTCCCGCAGCCAGGGGTTCAGTAGCTTCAACACCTTGTAGGTGGTGCCTTGTTCGTTCGCGAAGACGGCCAGGTCGTTCAAGGGCCCGGTCACCGTGGTGGTGCGCGTCCGGTAGGGTGGGTAGAGGTCCTTGGCCCGGATGTGGAAGCCGTAACGACCGGGATCGGACATGATCTCCTTCATGGCGAGGGCCCTGAACACGTATCGGGAGGTCTCCTCAGGGAGCATCAACTCGTAATAGTCGCCCACCTTCTGCCTGTCCACCTGTTTCTCCAGACCGCCCATGCCCATGTTGTAAGCGGCCATGGCCATGGTCCAGGACCCGAAGCGGGCATGGGCCTCCTTCAAGTAGCGTGCGGCCGCCCGGGTGCTTTTCACCACGTTGTAGCGCTCGTCCACCTCGGGGCTCACTTCGAGCCCGTGGGATTGGCCGGTCTCCTTCATGAACTGCCAGTAGCCAGCGGCACCGGCCGGGCTTACCACGTTCATGAATCCGCTCTCGATCATGGCCACGTACTTCAGGTCATCCGGAACGCCCTCCTCACGGAGCAGCTGTTCGATGAGCGGGAACCAGCGGGAGGCGCGCTTGTGCACCAGGATGGAGTTGCTCTGCCAATAGGTGTTCGCCAATAGTTCGCGGTCCAGGCGTTCGCGCACGTCCAGCTTGTCGAGCGGTACGCGTTCACCGCACAGGTCCATTTCGCGCGGCAGGGTGAGGGAGAAGATCTTGTAGCTGTCGTTGAAGTGGCGCTGGTGGTCCAGGTCGCCATCATCCTCGGTCACCGCGTAGGTGAGCAGGTTGGCACCAAGCACGCCGCCCAGCAGCAGCAGCACTACGCTCAGGGTGCGCAGGGCACCGGCGAGGCGGGGGCGGGTGTCAGCGGGCATCGGTGGCGGGACGGGGGCGGCGCGTGGGCAGGTAGAGCACCAGGAACACCGCCACGGCGTACAGGACGAAGGCGATGGTATGCAGGTCCTTCCAAGTGCCCACGAAACGCAGCACTACAAAGTTAAGGAAGACCCCAAGGGCGCCGAGCCCGCCGAAGGTCATGGCCACCTGGGCATCGCTCAGGCCGAGGTAGCTCAGGTGGTGGGTGGTGTGGTCGCGCCCGCCCACGAAGGGGCTGCTCCCCCGCGCGATCCGGTTGATCGTCACTGCGGTGGTATCCACGATCGGCAGCAGGAAGACCAGGAGGGTCATTACCGCCTGCCGCCAGGGCTCCTCCAGGCCGGTATGGGGCGAGGGTGCGTTCCAGAAGCAGCGGATGCCCACATAGGCCAGGTATACGCCGAGGAACTGGCTGCCTGTGTCGCCCATGAACATGCGGCTGGGGTTCCAGTTGAAGAAGAGGAAGCCCACCAGGGCGGCGATGGTGCCCACGAGCAGCACCAGATGAACACCGTCCACCGGCCCCAGCATGAGATGAGCCACCGCACCATTGGCCAGGATGAAGATGGAGACCACCGTGGTGATGGCGTCCATGTTGTCCAGCATGTTGATGGAGTTCATGATGCCCACCACCCACACCACGGTGAGCAGCATGTTTGCCCACGGGTGGTCGAAGAAGGTGATCCCGTTCCCGGAGGCGATGAGCAGGACCGCGCAGCCCACCTGGGCCAGGAACTTGAGCACCGGGCGGGTGTTGTACGCATCGTCCGCCAGGCCAAGCAGGAACCCCAGGGAGGTGGCAGCGATGAGGCCCAGGAGCTCGGGCCTCCAGATGGGCGCTTCAGCGGGGAAGATGACGTTGTTCACGGAGAAGGCGCCAAGGAAGACGATGAAGAAGGCGATCCCGCCGAAGGCAGGCTTGTGTGTGGCGCTCCAGCGCACCAGGTCCGTGTTGTGCTCCCGCGAGCCCAGGGTGCGGGCGAAGCGCATGAAGAGCGAGTTGATGAGCAGGGAGAAGAGCACGGCCGCGAAGAACAGGCCGGAATAGATGAGGAAGAGCTGTGCCGGGGTGTACATGCCGGGTTCAGTGCAGCTGGGCCAGCAGATCAGCGAGGGGAAGGCCTGCGCGGTCTTTGGCGCTCACGGTGGGTACCTCCACCCCCCAGTCGATGCCGAGGGCCGGATCGTTCCAGAGCAGCGTGCGTTCCGCCGCGGGGTCCCAGTAGCGCGAACACTTGTACTGGAAGAGGGCCTGCTCCCCGAGCACGACGAAGCCATGTGCAAACCCTTCCGGGATGAAGAGCATCGTGGGCTCGCTGTCGTCCAGCCGGATGGCGCAGTGCCTGCCGAGTGTGGTGCTGCCGGGGCGCAGGTCCACGCAAACGTCCAGCACCGCGCCGCGTAACACGCGCACCAGCTTGGCCTGCGCCGCTTCGCCCGCCTGCAGGTGCAGGCCGCGCAGGACGTGCCGGTGGGAAAGGGATTCATTGTCTTGCACGAAGCGCACGCCGAACCCGGTGGCCTGTTGGAAGGCCCGCTCATTGAAGCTCTCCAGAAAATGACCGCGCTCGTCGGTGTGCACCCTGGGGTGCAGCACGACCAGGCCTTCAAGCGGGGTGGTCTCAACACGCATCACGTCCTGCCCTTGAACTTGTCGAGAAGGCTCCTGCGCTTCCTGCCGCCACTGTTGCGGTCGCCCCGCTCCTCGTAATAGCCGTAGCCGTATCCGTAGCCCTGACCGTAGCCGTATCCGTAGCCATAGCCGTAGCCGTAATTGTAACCGTACTTGTTCCGGTCGATGTCAACGCCGTTCAGGATGGTGGTGATGCGGGTGATCCGGTTCTCGTTGATCAGGCGGTCCACGTTGTGGATGAAGGCCTTCTTGCTGTAGTCGGCGCGGAAGATGTAGATGGGGTAGTCGGCGCGCTGGATCATCGTGATGCCATC
>CAZUNW010000237.1:0-3580 GCA_964621425.1 uncultured Chryseobacterium sp.
AGAAACTGGCCCGCATCACCCACACTTCCGCCACGTAGCGCACACCGGCCTCCAATGGGGCCACAAGCTCGATCTGCAGGTATTCGTGCCAATGGGTGGGGGTGTTGCCCCGTCCCCAGGTCTTGATGCCGGCCATTGCGTCCCCGCCGTGGGGACGGGCCCGCCCGCCGGTGCGCTTACCGGGATGGCTCCAGCACGCGGGGTCGTTCGTCATGCTGAAGTGGTCCGGGGTGGTCTCCGTGGGTGAGTTCCAGCCCAGCATCACCTCCTCGTTGAACTTGGTGGCGTCCTGTGTCCACGCGCATTGCGTGCGCCGCGTGTCCTCGAATCCTGGATTGGGTACGAGGTTGGGCATGGTGTCGGCGTTCAGCGTGCGTTGCAGGCCGGACTGTGCCAGTGCCGGGCAGGTGCAGCAGGCGGCCAGCGCTGCGGAAAGGAGTGTGGAGCGCCACATGGCGCGAAACTACCGGGGGAGGATCGGGCACTGCGGCCGTGGCGGCGGTGGATCATGAACACCGTGTCGTGTGGAAGTGGACAGCAGAGCCCGCATCCCCGTAGATTCGCAGCCTTTCCGGCGCCCTGTGGCGCCGGAACCGTAAGCATCTGCCATGACCCGCCTGATCCAGCTCGTTCGTGAAAGCCTGAGCGGCGACGAGCAGGACCATACGAGCATCGGTGTGCGCCGGGCCATCGTGCTGCTCAGCATCCCTATGGTGCTGGAGATGGCTATGGAGTCGCTCTTCGCCTTGGTGGACGTGTTCTTCGTGAGCCGTTTGGGGATGAACGCGGTGGCCACTGTCGGCCTCACCGAGGGCATGCTCGTCCTGGTTTACGCGCTGGCGCTTGGGTTGGGCATGGGGGTGACCGCTGTGGTGGCCCGTCGTACGGGCGAGGGGGACCCGGACGGGGCGGCGCGCGCCGCCCTGCAAGGCATCGTCCTGGCCACCTTGGTGGGCATCCTGTTGTCGCTACCCGGGCTCCTGGCCCCTGCCTGGATCCTGGAGGTGATGGGCGCCTCGCCGGAGGTGGTGGCTGAGGGCACGGGCTACACCCGGCTGATGGTGGGCGGCAACGTGGTGATCATGCTGCTCTTCTGCATCAACGCCGCGTTCCGCGGTGCAGGGGATGCGACCATGGCCCTGCGCTCCCTGTGGGTCGCGAACGGGGTGAACATCGTGCTGTGCCCGGTGCTGGTAATGGGGGTTGGCCCCGTGGACGGTATGGGCGTCACCGGTGCCGCGCTGGCCACGCTGATCGCGAGGGGCTGCGGCGTGGTCTACCAGCTGGCCCACCTGTTCCGTCCCGGCGGGCGGGTGGAACTGGCGGGCATGGCCCTGGCCGTGGACCGGCAGGTGATGGCCACGATCATCCGGGTATCCGGCGGCGGTATGGCCCAGTTCATCATCTCATCGGCCAGTTGGGTGCTTCTGGTGCGCATCGTAAGCTCGTTCGGCAGTGCGGCCGTGGCCGGCTACACCATCGCCGTTCGCCTCATCCTGTTCAGCCTGCTGCCAGGTTGGGGTCTGGCCAATGCGACCAGCACGTTGGTGGGGCAGAACCTGGGAGCGGGCCGACCGGACCGGGCCGAGCGGAGCGCCTGGCTCTGTGGCAGCTACAACATGGTCTTCATGGTTTTCATGGCCGCTGTCTTCTGGGTGCTCGCACCCTCCCTCATGGGCCTTTTCACCTACGATGCGCAGGTGGCCGCGCATGGCGCATCGGCCCTGCGCATTATCAGCCTGGGCTATTGCCTCTACAGCTACGGGATGGTGCTTTGCCAGGCCTTCAACGGTGCGGGTGACACGATCACCCCGCTCTGGATGAACGCGGTGTGCTTCTGGATCATCGAGATCCCCCTGGCCTGGATGCTGGCCTCCTGGTCCGGTTGGGGACCCGCCGGCGTTTACGCCAGCATCGCCATCAGCGAGAGTTTGCTGGCCCTGTTAAGCGCCTGGGTCTTCATGCGGGGCGGCTGGAAGCGCGCCCGGGTGTGATCAATCCGGCTTGAAGCCGCGTGGGCGCCCCTCCAGGTACCACCGCTGCAGGAGATCGACGATGTGCTCGATCTTGCGGCTGTCCGCCCACGTGCCACGGAACACCAGGTTGCCGTCGCGGTCGATCACATACGCGGCGTTCGGGGCCCGCCCGTAGCTGTCCAGCACCGCATCGTCCAGCCCGTCAACCAGCAAGGGGATGCGCACACCGCGCCCCAGTTCCCGCGCATAGGCCAGTTTCTCGGTCTCGCTCCCTGGGTCGGGGTATTCGCGGTAGGCCTTGCGGTCGCCGGGGTGCAGTTCGCGGCCGTAGACCATGAGGAGGCGCACCTCGGTGGTGTCGTATTTGCGCTGCAGCGCGTCCCAGAGCGGCAGCTGGTAACGTGCGGGCGGGTTGGTGATGCTGCCGAACATGAGCACCCGGATCCTGCCCTGTTCCGCGCTCAACCGGTAGCGGGCGCCTGTCTGTGCCACGGGCAGCTCAAAGTCCTTCATGCGGGTGGTCACGGTCGTACCCTCGCTATGGGCGCGGATGTCGTCGATCGTGGCGCGGATCACCTTGTCGAAGTTCATCCGCCAAACGTCCACCATGCGGCGCATGGCCCGGATCTCCTGTTTGCTGTAACTGTTCAGGTAGAAGTCCAGGTCGTCGTGGAACACCAGGGCGCTGTCGGTCACGTACGGCTTCGGGTCCCAGTTGCCCACCACCTGCGCCGGCGCGGTCTGGGCCAGGCAGCCAAGGAGGAGGAGCGTCGCGCGGCGCATGGGTTGGCCACGAAAGTAAGCGGCCGCCCCGGGCGGCCGCTGTTGGTGGATGCTGCCGGTCCGCCTACCAGGCGGCGCTGAAGCCCGTCTGGAAGGTGGGGTAGTCCTGCTTCTTGTAAGCGCCCTCGCCGATGTACTTCAAGATCGGCTCGATCTGCTGGGGGGTGAGGTAACCCTGGACCGGGGCGATCACGTCCAGGTTCTCGTTGAGGTACACCACCGTGGGGTAGGCGATGCGGCCCTCCACGCTGGCAATGGCGTAAGTGAGCTCGTGCGTACCGTTGCGTCCACCGCCCGCCGCCGGGTTGTATTGCGGGTTCTTGAAGGTCTGCCCCTTGAAGGTCACCGGATCCCCCCCTTCTGCGTTGAACTTCACCGCGTAGAAATGGTTGTTCACGTACTCCACCAGCTTGGGGTCGGTGAAGGTGCGGCTGGCCAGCATCTTGCAGGGACCACACCAGTTGGTGTAAACGTCCACCATGATGGGACGTGGCGCCTTCTTGGTGGCGGCCTGGGCCTGTTCCAGGCTCACCCAGTTGATGGACGGGGCGGCGGGAGGCGTGGTGCCTTGGGCCGAAAGGGTGGCAGGGGCCAGCAGCAGGCCCAGTGCGAGGGCCTTGGCGGTCCGTGCGGACAAGGGGTGGAGGGTGGGCATGGGCAGGGTTGTGCGCAAGTGCATGCGAAGATCGTGCCGGATCCTGAACGGGGTCAATGGACGCCGCGCATCAGCTTGCGGACCAGGGGAGAGATGGCAATGAGGGCCACCCCGGCAACCAGGGCATAAATGCCCAACTGCAGGTAGCCGTCCCGGTAGCTCTGGA
>CAZUNW010000238.1:0-477 GCA_964621425.1 uncultured Chryseobacterium sp.
TGCTCCGTAACCTGCAGCACTACCTGTTCCTGTGGCCGGCCGATGTGGTCCGCGCGGCGCTTGGTGGCCTTTCCGCGGCCTTCAATTGGCCGTCCTTCCTGGCGGGCGCCGCCGGTGCCTTTTCCGCTCTGGCCCTGATGACCATCGGTCGCTGGGGGGATGAGGTGCTGCTGGGGGGAGGGTTCGTCCTGCTACCGGCAGGCCTCGTGCTGGGCAGCGTACCCCTGGCCCTTTTCGCGGGTGCCATCGCCTCCATGCAGCGCTCCGCTGTTCGCACGGGTGGCTGGCGCTCAGTGCGTCAGCACCTGCCCAAAGGGCTCGGCGCGCTGCGCACCATTGGGCTTCTCGTCTTCATGTCACTGGCGCTGCTGAGCGTTGAATGGCTGGTATGGTCGCTGAACGGCATGGGGGGCGCAGGTTCCATGGGCGCCGCCTTCCTGGCCCTGCCCGCGGTGGCCGCCTCGATGCTTGTCGGCC
>CAZUNW010000238.1:487-3572 GCA_964621425.1 uncultured Chryseobacterium sp.
CCTGCTTCACACGCAGGGGGTCCGCGGTTCGAGTCCGCGAGCGTCCACCATCCCCCGCGTCGAGCCCTGTCCCCGGTCGCCGCCAAGATCCGCCGGCCTCCCCGATGCCCCGACTTCTGCCGCTTTCCCGCCGCCTCCTTTTGCTGCTGCTTGCGGCCTGGGCTGCCGGCCTGAGGCCCGCCGCCTCTGAGCCCGCGCCGGTGACTTGGACGGTGGACGGCGTGGCCCGCGAGGGGCTGCAGGTGATCCCCGCCTACAGGCTGGATCATACCGCCGACCTGCGCAGCTCTTACGCTCCGCTTCTTTCCACGGCGGTGCGCCTGTTCCCCGCCATCCTGGTCGCCCTGCCCTTCCTGCTGGCCGGCGCCATGGTGCTCTCCCTGCCGGGTTACCTCGCGGTGAACGCAGGTCTGGGCATCAGTTCAAGTGTCTTCGCCACTGCGGGCGGTCAGGCCGGTCCGGCCATCACCCGTGTGGCACCGCCCACCACCCTGGAGGAGCTGACCGCCATGAGCGACGAGGACTTCGACGCCCTCGCGGCACAGGGAGGCTCACCCGAGGGTGGCCGCGCCCTGGCCCTTTTCCTCACCCCGCACCACCTGCGCAGCGTGCCCATGAGGCCTTATGCCATCTCGCCCGCCGAGGCCGGAAACGGTCCCGTCCTCACCGACAACGACGAGGAGGCCGGCAGGCGGCAGGGCGCCATAACGGCCATGCGCACCAACTTGGAGCGCCAACAGACCTCCCTGGAGCAGGCCAACGCCGCGCTGAAGCGCCTGAAGGATGCGGAGGCAGATCCTAGCGGCGAGGCCCTCAAGAGCCTTCGCGCCGATGCGTCGAACCCGTTCCGCAGCAACACCGTGGCCACCCTCCAGATGCTGGTGGACGCGCGCCAACAGGACGTGGGCCGCACACAGCAGGAACTGGATGCAGCCCTGCGGATCGACAAGCGCATGGTGGGCCTGAAGGACATTGCCTCTTCCACGGACGGAGGCGGTTCCTCGCTGGTGTGGCTGGTGTTGGGTCTGGCCGACGCAGTGCTGGTGGCTCTGGCCTTCGGCCTGCTGCTGCCGGTACTGGTGCATGGCGGGATGAGCCTGTACGAGCGCGACCGCATGCGCACCGCCGGCACCATGATCGGCAGGTTCTGGCAGGACGAGTCCGCCCTCAACATGCGTCAGCCCCTGCTGGGCCTGCTGTGCATCGGCGCCGCCAGCTACCTGCTCACCAGCACGGTGCCCGCCTTCAGGATCTTGGCCGCCCTGCCCAACCTTCAACAGGCCCCTGCCGGCCCCTTGGAGGAACAGGAACAGCCCGTGGTGGACGAACTGAAGGCCGCCGAGGAAGGCATGCTCCAAGCCCCGTCCGTGGACAGCGAGAAGCGGGTGTGCCGTGTGGACGAGGCCCGCATGCTCGATGGTCCCGAGGGGATGCCCACCGCCACCGTGCTGCGCAAGGGCGACATGGTCCTGGTGCAGGGCAGCACGCCCGATGGACGCTTCTTCAAGGGAGCCGTGGCCACCGAGCATGGCACCGGCATGGTAGGCTGGTGGACGTCCGCCGATTTCGGTGTGACCGACTGACATGGCCGCGCGATCCATCCGATTCACCACGGCCATCTCACTGGTGGTGGCCAACATGGTTGGAACCGGCGTGTTCACCGGTCTCGGGTTCCAGCTGATCGACCTCCGGCAGGGATTCTCGATCCTCATGCTCTGGACCTTGGGCGGCGTGATGGCCTTCCTGGGCGCCATGTGCTATGCCGAACTCGCCACCCGCCTGCCCGAGGATGGTGGTGAGTACCACTTCCTGCGCAAGACGTACCACCCCTCACTTGGATTCATGGCGGGGTTCGTGAGCGCTACAGTTGGCTTCAGTGCCCCGATCGCACTCGCCGCGACCTCGCTCGGCATCTACGCACATGGCGTGTTCCCCGGGCTGGATGCGAAGTGGACGGGTACTGTGGTGATCCTGCTGATCGCCAGCATCCACATGGCCAATATGCATGCCGGGACCGGGTTCCAACGGATCTTCACCCTTATCAAGGTGCTGCTCATCGCCGGGTTCGTCGTGCTCGGCCTCGCCCAAGGCAACCTCACCGGCATCTCCCTGGCACCCGGCCCGATGGGAGTCACGGAGATCCTCTCCGCAGGCTTCGCGGTCAACCTGGTTTACGTCAGCTACGCCTACAGCGGCTGGAACGCAAGCGCCTATCTGGCCGGGGAGATCCATAACCCGGGCCGCAACCTGAACCGGAGCATCCTTTACGGTACCGGCCTTGTGACCTTGCTGTATGTGGCGCTTAACGCCGTGTTCATCCTCTCCACTCCCATGCCGGACATGGTGGTGGAGACCTCCGGAGCCGATGCCTGGAAACCGAAGGAAGTGGGCCTCATCAGCGCGGTGAACGTGGTAGGCAATTCCGGAGGTCGCCTGATGGGAGGGGCCATCTGCGTCCTGCTGCTCAGCACGATCAGCGCCATGGTCCTCGCGGGACCGCGCGTTGTTCAGCCGATGTTCGAGCGCATCCCCAGCATGTCGGGCCTGTCGCGGCTGAACGCACAGGGCAACCCCGTGCGGGCCATTCTATTCCAAGCCCTGCTGGCACTGGGTATCCTTTGGACCGCCAGCTTCGAGAGCATCCTGCAGTACACTGGATTCTGCCTATCCCTGTTCACGATGCTGACGGTGGCCGCCACCATCGTGCAG
Organism: uncultured Chryseobacterium sp.; assembly: GCA_964621425.1. Classification (GTDB taxonomy): domain Bacteria; phylum Bacteroidota; class Bacteroidia; order Flavobacteriales_F; family PHOS-HE28; genus PHOS-HE28. The sequence goes on from CAZUNW010000238.1 coordinate 3,197, forward strand.
CGCGTACGCCACGGTGCACCCACGGGCTACCGCGCATGGGGATACCCCCTAACGCCGGTGCTGTTCATTGCGGCCGACCTGTACATCGCTTACCACCAGCTCTCCACCCACACCACCGAGTCCTTGCTCGGCCTGGGCCCCGCCCTGCTCGCGCTCGCTGCGTGCCAGCCCCCTGACCAGGATGCCCTGAAGGAGGTCCCCGCCGTGGATACCGTGGTGGTGGATACCGTGGTGGTGGATACCGTGGTGGAGGCCCCTCCCCTGCCCCGCCCCGCCTCGCCCGAACTGAACGCCGCGGCCGACCTCATCTCCGGCAAGGCCTCCGGCAACCCCGAGTACATGCGCACCGCAGAAGGGCTCCAGAAGGACTGGGACC
>CAZUNW010000239.1:0-545 GCA_964621425.1 uncultured Chryseobacterium sp.
GGTGGGTCATGGTGACGATCGCCTTCACGGGCATGGCCTCCGTCATGCGCACGGCGGCGATGCTGATTGCATCGCTGATGGTGCGGTCGTTCTTCCCCAGGGGCGGGTTGGGCACATTGTACATGCCATCGGCCGTCTCCATCTCCACCAGGATGCGGTTCATGGCGCGCACCACCTCCACCGGGTGGCGGCCCACGCTGGTCTCGGCGCTCAGCATCACCGCGTCGGCGTGATCCAGCACGGCGTTGGCCACGTCGTTCACCTCGGCGCGGGTGGGGGTGATGTTGGTGATCATGCTCTCCATCATCTGCGTGGCAACGATCACCGGGCGGTGCATGGCCAGGCAGCGGCGGATGAGGTCCTTCTGGATGAGGGGCACCTTCTCCATGGGCACCTCCACACCCAGGTCGCCGCGGGCCACCATCAAGGCGTCCGCCTCGCGGATGATATCGTCGATCTCCTCGAGGGCCTCGGGTTTCTCGATCTTGGCCACCACCCGCGCGTGCTTCTCGCGCTCGTAGATGATGTGCTTGAGCTCGATGATG
>CAZUNW010000239.1:555-3571 GCA_964621425.1 uncultured Chryseobacterium sp.
CGCTGCGCACGAAGCTCAGCCCGATCCAATCCACGTTGTGCTCCAGGGCGAAGTCCAGGTCCTGGCGGTCCTTGGCGGTGAGGCTCGGCAGGCTGATGCGCGTGTTGGGCAGGTTGAGGCCCTTGTTGGCGGTGAGCAGGCCGCCGTTAAGCACCCGGGTGGTGACGGTGGTTCGGCCATCGGTCTCCATGACCTCCAGGCGCAGCTTGCCATCGTCAAGCAGCACGAGTTCACCCTTCTTCACATCCTGCGGGAACTGCTGGTAGGTGGTGCTCACCCGGCCGTTGGCACCCTTGACGGGCTCGGTGGTGATCACCAGCTCGGCGCCCTCCACCAGCTCGATGCCGCCGTTCTCCATGTCGCCCACACGCATCTTGGGGCCCTGGAGGTCGGCGAGGATGGCCGTGTTCATCCCAAGCTCATCATTGAGCTCGCGGATGGTGCGGATCAGGTCGGCGTAGAAGTCGTAGTTGCCGTGGCTGAAGTTGAGCCGGCACACGTCCACTCCGGCGCGCAGCATGTCGCGCAGCACATCGCGGGGTGCGCTGGCCGGGCCGATGGTCGCTACGATCTTGGTCTTGGGGTCGCTGTGGGGCATTCGGTTCACTCCAGGAGTTTGTGGCCGGCGCGCAACTGCTCGAAGGGCACCGGGAAGGCGGCAAGGACGAACTCCGCGTTGCGCACGCGGTCCAGGAGCTCCGTGGGGGGCAGGGAGCCTTGTTCGTCGACCACCAGGAAGTAATCGGCCATGCGCTGGTCCTTGATCAGCAGGCCGGTGCCACCGCGGTTGGTCACCAGGGTGTAGCGCACCTGCGCCTCGTGGTCGTCGTGGTCGAACACGGTGTGGTGCGCCATGCCTGCGGCCGAGGCGTCCACGATGTCCCGGTCACGCCGGCTCAGGGCGATGCCAAGGCTGAGGTTGAGGGACCAGCACAGGCGGTAGTCGTTCACATGGCTGCTGATGCCGATGACATGGACCTCGGGATCGGGCTCCACATCGAGGCGGATCTTGGTGGTCTTGACCATGGACGGTCAAAGGTAGGCCCGGCGCAGGGGGGTGGTCGCGGTCCGGGCGGTGCGCTGTGCACCGGACCTTGTTACTCGGCGGGCGGTGCGGGGGGCGGATGGCCTCCTTCGGGAGGGGTGGAGCGGGAGCGTGGGCCTCGCCCGCGGCCGTGGCCACGGCCACGGCCACGGCCGCTGTTGCGGCGCTTCTCCATGGTGCGGAACGCGGCATCGGCGGCGTCCTGCTCGGCGCGTTTCTTGCTGCTGCCGCGACCGGTGCCGCGCACCTCGCCGTCCACCTTCACCTCGGCACAGTACACCTTGCCCCGGCCGCCGCGGCCGCCCTCCTCGGTGATGTGGAACTCCACGCGGCGGCGGTGCTTCTGGCCCCATTCCAGCAGGCGGCTCTTGTTGTCGCGGTCCTCCTTCTCCAGCTCGGAGAGGTCGTAGGCGCCGTCGATGAGCTTCAGGATGGCCTTGCGTGCGCGGTCGAAGCCCTGCTCCAGGTAGATGGCGCCGAACACGGCCTCCAGGGCATTTCCGGGCACGCTGGTCTCGTGCCCGCGGGTGATGTTGCTCTCGATCACCTTGGTGATCTCCACGCGGCGGGCGAGCTCGCTGAGCTGCTGGCGGCTGACGAGCTTGCTGCGCATGCGGGTGAGGAAGCCCTCGCCCTGCTGCGGATAGCGTTCGAAGAGCATGCTGCCCACCACGGCATCCAGGATGGCGTCGCCCAGGGACTCCAGGCGCTCGTTGTTGGGCAGGTCGGGACGGTCCTCGGGCACGGCGCTGCTGTGGCGCAGGGCCTGGCGGTACATGGCCATGTCGGCCGGCCGGATGCCGAAGGAGCGCTTCAACCAGGCGAGGATGCGCCGGTCCTCGGCCGAGGCGCGGGCGCGGAGCAGGAGGGAACGGATCAAGCGGGACTAGCGGTACTTGCGGAAGATCACCGCGGTGTTGTGGCCGCCGAACCCGAAGGTGTTGCTCATGGCGGCGTTCACCGTGCGCTTTTGCGCCTTGTTGAAGGTGAAGTTGAGCCGGGGGTCCAGCTCGGGATCATCCGTGAAATGATTGATCGTGGGGGGCACCGTGTCAGTGTGCACGGCCATGATGGCGGCCACGCCCTCCACAGCGCCGGCACCGCCCAGCAGGTGCCCGGTCATGCTCTTGGTGGCGCTGATGTTGATGGCGTAGGCGTGCTCGCCGAAGAGGCGCTGGATGGCCTTCACCTCCTGCGGGTCGCCGATGGGGGTGCTGGTGCCGTGGGTGTTGATGTGGTCGATCTCGGAGGCCTCAATGCGGGCGTCCTGCAGCGCGTAACGCATGCAAAGCTCGGCGCCGAGGCCCTCCGGGTGGGGCGCGGTGATGTGGTACGCGTCGCTGCTCATGCCCCCGCCGATCACCTCCGCATAGATCCGCGCGCCCCGGGCAAGGGCATGCTCCAGGTCCTCGAGCACGATCGCCGCACCACCCTCGCCCAGCACGAATCCGTCGCGGTCCTTGTCGTAGGGGCGGGACGCGGTGGCCGGGTCGTCGTTGCGCGTGCTCATGGCGTGCAGCGCATTGAACCCACCCACACCGGCCTCGTAAATGGCCGCCTCGCTGCCGCCGGTCACCACGGCCGGGCACAGGCCCAGGCGGATGGTGTTGAAGGCGTCGATCAGGGCGTTGTTGCTGCTGGCGCAGGCGCTGGCCGTCACGTAGCTGGGGCCTCGCAGCGTGTGCTTCATGCTGATCAGGCCGGCGGCGCTGTCAGCGATCATCTTCGGGATGAAGAAGGGGTTGAAGCGCGGAGTTCCGTCGCCCCGGCCGAAACCCATGCACTCGTCCTGGAAGGTCTTCAGCCCGCCGATGCCACTGCCCCAGATCACCCCCACCCGGTCCCGGTCGAGCCTGTCGGACAGCAGGCCGCTGTCGGTGATGGCCTCATCGGCGCACACCAGGGCGAACTGCGCATAGGGGTCCGTCTTGCGGGCCTCCTTGCGGTCCATGAAGTTCTCGGCATCGAACC
>CAZUNW010000240.1:0-3568 GCA_964621425.1 uncultured Chryseobacterium sp.
GTGGCGATGAACTCGCCGCAGTCCCAGAAACTGCTGGTGGGCTCGATGGTGGCGAGGTAGGTGAAGGCGGCCACCATGAACACGAGCCAGCCTGTGATGATGTTGAGTCGCTTGAAGTCCATGCGGGAGTGGTCCGGGGGGTTGGGCCTGCCTAGCCCCCACGGGATCAGGGGGTTCCGGCAAAGCGAGGGCGAAAGTACCGAAAGCTCGGCGCCCCCGGGCCCCACACCCCGCAGGACAGGGGTTGCGCCGGTCTGCCCGCCTTTGCCTACTTTTGCCGCGCTTTGGCGGATGCCATCCGCCGGGCCCAGGTGCACCGATGGCCGATGGTGTAACTGGCAACACGTCTGATTTTGGTTCAGAAGAGTCCAGGTTCGAGCCCTGGTCGGCCAACTCTGAGTCCGGAGCCCCGCCACAAGCGGGGCTCCGTGTTTACGTCCCCCGCCACGGGATCCCATCGGCGGCTACCTTCGGAGCACAGGACCCGTCCGGCCATGCAGCTCATCACCCCCCGCCACCGCTTCGCGTTCACGGGGCGCGGCAGCGACCTGTTCGCCGTGCTCATCGTGAACTGGCTGCTCACCATGCTCACCCTGGGCCTTTATTACCCCTGGGCCAAGGCGCGCCGCCTGCAGTACTACTATGAGCACACCGAGCTTGATGGCCACCCCCTGCATTTCCATGGCAGCGGGCGTGAGCTGTTCGTCGGCTTCATCCTGGCCGTGGGCCTGCTGGTGCTGCTGTATGTTGGCTTCCTGGGCCTGGTGCTCACGGGTGCGGAGGCCCCGGCCTTCCTGCTCCTGTTCGGGGGGCTGCTGGCCCTGGTGCCGCTCATCCTGCACGGCACCTACCGCTACCGCGCGGCCCGCAGCAGCTGGCGGGGGATCCGCTTCGGCTACCGCGGCGGGCGTGGCGCTCTGTACAGCATCTTCCTGCGGGATGGACTGCTTACCGTGCTAACCCTCGGCATCTATTCGAGCTGGTTCGTGATGCACCTGCGCAATTATGTGCTGGGCAACCTGCGCTGGGGAAGCTCCCGTTTCACCTACCGTGGCGACGGGCTCGCCTTCCTTCTGCTCAACCTGAAGGGATACTTCCTGACCTTGGTCACCCTGGGCATCTACTGGTTCTGGTGGCAGCGTGACCTTTTCCATTACCATGTGGACAACCTGTCCTGGGAGTTCGCAGACGGGCGCAACCTCCGGTTCAAGGGCAAGGCTTCGGGTCCGGGATTCATGGGCCTCATCATCGTCAACCTGCTCCTCGTGGTCCTCACGCTGGGCATCGGATACGCGTGGGCCGAGGTGCGGACCATGCGTTTCATCCTCGACCACGTGGAGCTCGACGGTGACGCCGACCTGGACGGTGTGCTGCAGACCGAGCAGGAGCAGCAGGGGGCGGTGGCCGAGGAACTGGGTGACCTGCTTGACATCGGCATCTTCCTGTGAATGACGGGGTGGAGGCCGTCCTGTATGACGGCGTGAGCAGCAGGCCGATCGCGGCCCGTGTGCGCGTCGACGGCCCCAACGCGCTCGTGGTGGAGCATGGTGCCGAGCGGTATTCCTGGCCGCTGGAGGACAAGGGCCTGGCGTGGGAGCGTTCCAGCGGCATGCTCCGCATCACCCTCGGCGTGGAGCCCCGACGGGTGCTCATTGTGCGCGATGCGCTCTTCATCCGGAGCTTCGTCCTGCGCATGCGGTATTCGGGCCGAGAGGGTCCCTATGCCCGCCTGTTCGGCGCTGCTCGCAGCGGACCCGTGCTCTTCTTCCTCGCTGTTGCGGCAATGCTTGTGTGCGGGTACCTGTGGCTGCTGCCGTGGGCGGCCGAGCGTGCGGCGCTGCTGCTCCCCCGCTCCGTGGACCGGCGGCTTGGCGAGGCGGCCTGGTCCTCCATGGCGCCCACGCTCGAGGTGGACACCGCGCGCAGCCGGTTGCTCCAGCGTTTCGGGGATGCGTTGGCCCTGGCTGACGGTCCGCTCACCTTCCACGTGGTACGCAGCGAGGAGGTCAACGCCTTTGCCCTGCCCGGCGGGCACATCGTCGTGTTCTCGGGCATCCTCGACCGCATGGATGGTCCCGGGGAGCTGGCTGCGCTGCTCGCGCATGAGGGCACCCACGTGGAGGAGCGGCACAGCACGCGCATGGTGATGCGGCAGATGGCGAGCTACCTCTTCCTCAGCCTGCTCATCGGTGATGCCACCGCCCTGGTCGCGGTGGTGGCCGAGAACGCGGACAACCTGAGGAACCTGTCCTATTCGCGCGACCTGGAGACGGATGCCGACCGCCACGGCATGGAGCGGATGCACGCGGCCGGTGTGGATCCCCGGGGCATGGTGGACCTGCTGGGACTGTTGGAGGCGGAGGCGCAGGACATGCCTGCGGGCATGGAGTTCCTCAGCAGTCACCCGCTGACGGCGGAACGTGCGTCCGCCGCACGCGCCCTGGCCGCCCAAATGGGGGCCCCCAGCGCTCGTCCGCCCGCCCTGGAGGGGCTGTTCGCGGAGTTGCGCGCCGCGCCGCCGATCAGTCCTGCACGCTGATCGCCAGTTCCTTCAGCTGCTGCCCGTCGATGCGGCTCGGTGCGTCGATCATCATGTCGCGACCGGCGTTGTTCTTCGGGAAGGCGATGAACTCGCGGATATCCGTGCGGTGCCCGAAGAGCGCGACCCAACGGTCGAAGCCGAAGGCGGCACCGCCATGGGGTGGCGCACCGTGCTCGAAGGCGTCCATCAGGAATCCGAACTTGTAGCGGGCATCCTCATCGGTGAAGCCCAGCACACGGAACATCGCCTCCTGCATGGTGCGGTCGTGGATGCGGATGCTGCCGCCGCCGATCTCCGTTCCGTTGATCACAAGGTCGTAGGCATTGGCGCGCACGCTGCCGAGGTCCTGCTGGTCGAAGAGCTTCTGCGCATCCTCGGGCTTCGGCGCGGTGAAGGGGTGGTGCATGGCGTGCCAGCGGCCGGTCTCCTCATCCTGCTCCAACAGCGGGAAGTCCACCACCCACAGCGGCTTGAAGACCTTCGGGTCGCGCAGGCCCAGCTGATCGCCGAGGTGGAGGCGCAATTCGTTCAACTGCTTGCGGGTCCTTTCCGCCTTGCCGGCCATGATGCAGAGCAGGTCTCCGGGCTTCATGCCGAAGCGCGCCGCCCATGCCTGCAGCTGTTCCGGGGTGAAGAACTTGTCCACCGTGCTCTTCAGTCCCTCGTCCGTCCAACGCACGAACACGATGCCCGTGGCGCCGATCTGCGGGCGCTTCACGAACTCGATGAGGGCATCGGTCTGCTTGCGGCTCCAGCCTGCGCAGCCCGTCGCGTTGATGCCCACCACCAGCCCGGCCTCGTCGAACACCTTGAAACCCCTGCCCTGCGCCAGGTCGTTCAGTTCGTGGAACCGCATGCCGAAGCGCAGGTCGGGCTTGTCGCAGCCATAGCCCTTCATGGCCTCGTCGAAGCTCATGCGCGGGAAGGCGCTGTCGAAGGTGATGCCGTGTATGGCCCGGAACAGGTGCTTCGCCATGCCCTCGAAGGTGCGCAGGATGTCCTCCTGCTCCACGAAGGCCATCTCGC
>CAZUNW010000241.1:0-3509 GCA_964621425.1 uncultured Chryseobacterium sp.
CGGCAGTGTCGCTTCCTGCGCCGCGTCGAGCGTATAGCCGTGCTCGGCCGCATGCTGACGCATCCAGTCGGCGACATCGCGGCTATCCGCAGGCAGACGCTGGTGCCCGGTATCGGGCACCGCATCCGGCTGGAATGGGCGACCAGCAATGAGGACATCACGCACCGCTATGTGGTGGAGCGCTCGGCCGACGGGGAGCACTTTGAGCCCCTCGGCACCGTGGACGCCATGGGCGGTGGACAATCCGAACTGAACTACCAGTTCCACGACATGCAGCCCCTGCGCGGCATGAACCACTACCGCCTCACCGGGTCGGATGCCAACGGCCAGCTCACCCGCATCGCATCCACCACCGTGATGCACCTGGGCAACGGCCAGGTCACCGGGCCCTTCCCCAACCCGTCCGCATCCCTCCTGCACGTGGCCCATGTGGCCGTCAGCGAGGGCCTGCTGGAAGTGATGGTCCTGGACGCCATGGGGCGTTCCGTGCGCAGCAGGTCGATGGCCGTGGAGCCCGGACCCGTGGTGATCGAGGTGCCGGCCGAGGGATTGCCCGCCGGCACGTACACCGTGGTGGTGGCCGACCAGCAAGGCCACCGCGATGCATGGCCGGTGATGCGCTATTGAGACGCGCTCATGGATCGTGGATAACTCATGGCCCGGGGTTGTAACCCCATCGGCCGTGCTGCGTTGAGAGCGGACCTGTCCGGATACCCGCCGCGCGAGCGGGTGACAGCGGACACCGATTAGAAGCGCCACACCATGCCCCCAGTCCGTCCGGCGACCTGTTCGCACCGAATCAAGATACTGAGGACCAGTGCTTTGACATATTTCGACGAACGACAGGAAGCGACCGGGACGGCCGGAAGCGCCTCCCAGCCTGGAGACCGACCCGGGTACCGGTCCGCGATCGGGGCTGACCGGCTCATCCCCAGGCTGTTGATAACTTCCGGGGCAACTCCCGCCAAGGCCTGGCGTCTACTTTGTGCCTTTGCAGGAACACGTGGCTCGTTTCCAAGCGTCAGGACCGAAATGGCGACCGGCACTTGCCTTCGAACCAAGCCTGTGTTATTTTTGTCTGATACCGGTGTTGACCCATCCGCACTGAACCGCACCCCAACGCCCAGCCCATGATGAAGATGTTACGCTCCAGCAAGCTGTACGTCCTGATGCTCGCCGGGTCCCTTGCGACCCAGGCCGGCGCACAGAACGTGGCCATCAATACGACGGGGGCTGCGCCGACGAACCCCAACGCGCTGCTGGAACTCGAAGCCACCAACCGCGGCCTGCTGATCCCGCGGATGACCTACACGGAGCGACTGGCACTTCCCGGCCCCACCGACGGCCTGTGGGTTTACCAGACCGACAACCCGCCCGTGTACGATCCCAAGAACGCCGTGGGTCTCTTTTACCACGATGGCGTGAACTGGATCCGCATGGCAACGGGAAGCGGATGGCTCGTGGCCGGTAACGCAGGCACAGTGCCCGCCACGAACTACATCGGCACCGTGGCCGCCAGCAACGACGACCTGCGGATCAACACCAATGGCGCGGCCAACAACCGCATCTTCATCAGCGGCACCACCGGCCGCGTGGGCATCGGCACCACCACGCCCCTGGAGGCGATGCACATCAACGGCGCGATGCGCCTCTTCAAGCAGGCCCCGCTCTACAACAACACGCAGTACAGCCTCACCGCAGGCGACGGGGTGATCCGCTACAACGACGCACTCGGTTACCACGAGGGGGCCGGCGTGCGGGCCCTTCACGGTATGAACACCACCTTGGGTAGCGCCACGGTGACCCTGCCCTCCACCGCGGGCCTCGCTGCAGGCATGCGTGTCACCGGTCCGGGCATCCCGGCCGGGGTGACGATCCTGAACGTGCTGAGCGCCACCCAGTTGCAATTGAGCGCGAACTGTACCGCCACGGTGACCGGGCAGGTGCTGCGCGTGGGTCCTGCCTTCACCCGTCTGGAGAACATCGAAACCGTGGTGGCGGGACAGGACTACACCTCCTTCAACCTGGTGTGTGGTGCCGCCGGAGAGACCGCTGGCGGCGTGGCCAACTACCAGACGGCGGCGGCCGCTCCGCAGCGCCTGCAGGAAACCCCCTTCCCCACCAGTGCCACGGCCCAGTCCGCCGGAAGCCGTGTGCAATACCTGATCCGCGGCAGCGAGCTGGCCAACGCCCCCTTCAACCTCTGCCCGGGCAACATCACGCAGATCGCGGTCACCGCGCTGGACGATGACCCGAACACCCCGGTTCCCGGTTGCGTGCTGAACATCAACGTCAAGGTGGCCTCTACCGCGCTCACCGCACTTCCGGCCACGGGCATAGACCAGGCCACGGGTAACGGCATGAACGCCTCCCCCATCCGCTACAATTCCACCAACCTCAGGGTCGGTGCGGGCGACATCGTTTTCCCCCTGAACCCTGCCTACAACTGGAACGGGGTGGACAACATCATCATCGAGATCAACTACCTGAAGTCCGCCGTGGCAGGGGTGTCCCCGCGCGTGCTGGCCACTTCGGGTGTGGGCTTCAACAGCACCATTTATTCCTACATGCCCGGGTCGAGCGTGAACCCGGGATCGACGCACTACACCACGCCGACCCTGTTCCCGAGCGTTACTTTGCTGTGGGGGGTGAACCAGACCCGCCCCGTGTTCAAGGTCTGGGGCCAGGTGAAGCAGCCCCAGCCGATCAACAACAGTGCGGACTACACCTTGGTGCCCGGTCATGCCCTGATGGTTGGCACGCCCACCTGGGCCGGTACGGCGGGTGTGTTCCGCGGCCCCGGAACGGTTCGCGCACAGGACCGCGTATTCGATGGTGGCCTGCAGTTGAGCGACCACGTCTTCGACCGTTACTTCGACGCCGCCATTCGCCCGGAGGACGCTGCTTCCGCCGCGGATCACCGCTACGTGCCGCTCAACCAGCTGGAGGGTTACCTCGAGGAGAACCGTCACCTGCCTTCCATGCCCTCCCGTACAGAATGGGAGGCGGGTGAGCGCAACTCGCTGGGCGAATTGAGCACGGGGCTCTGGCGCACGGTGGAGGAGCAGGCCCTGTACATCGCCGAGCTCGAACGCGACGTGCGTGCCCTGGAGGATCTGGCTTTCGCGAAGGGCCTGAGCAGCGAGGAGCTGCAACGCATGCGCAAGGACGTGGAGCGCAGCCCGCGCCTCACCGCCGACCAGAAGTCCGCCCTGCTGGCCCGGATGCAGCAGCTTAACGAACGCTCCAAGCCCTGAACATGATCCCTGTGCACCGCATGAAACGCACTGCCATGAGGAATACCTTGACGGCACTGACGCTGGGCCTGAGCATGGGCCTCGCCGCGCAGAACAACATCGGGATCAACGCCAACGGGGCCGCACCCAGCCCTACGGCCATCCTGGACATCGACGTGAGCGCCCTTCCCGCCAACGCCAAGAAAGGGTTCCTGGTGCCGCGCATGACGCAGGCGCAACGGCCGGCTGGAGCTGATGGCCTCACCATCTACC
>CAZUNW010000242.1:0-3509 GCA_964621425.1 uncultured Chryseobacterium sp.
AAAGCTGCGCTGGATGCTGTTCTTGAAGATGTTGGTACCCCAGAGCAGCAACGGCAACGGCGCCATGCTGAGCAGGGCCAGCTTCCAGTTCACCGCGAACATCACCACCACCACCACCACCAGCTTAAGCAGGTCGCCCAGGATGGACAGAAGCCCCTGCGAGAAGATGTCCTCAATGGTCTCTATGTCACTGATGACCCGCGTAACGAGCGTACCGATGGGCGTGCGGTCAAAGAACCGCAGCCTGAACCGCAGGACGTGCGCGAACAGCCGCGTGCGGAGCTGGTAGCTCACGGACTGGCCCAACCAGCTGGTCCAGAAGGCCTGTAGAAAGGTGAGTGCCGTTTCCAGCACCAGCAGCCCGATCACCAGGAGCGTCATGCGCCACAGGCCGGCTGCATCGCCCTTCAGGGCATAGCCGTCGATCATGTCACCCATCAGCAGCGGGCGCACAACCCCCACTATGCTGAGCAGGATGGTGAGTGCGAATGTGGCCGCGAACAAGGTGCGGTGGGGACGCACGAAACCCATCACCCGGGCAAACAGCCGGCGGTCGAAGGCGCTCGCACGCACGCTCATTCAGGCTGCGGGATGAAGGGATAGATGACGCGCTCCAGGTATAGGCCACGAGCGGGGGCGGACTTGCCCGCGGCACCGCGGTCCAAGGCTGCAAGCACGCCGCCCATGTGCTCGGGCGCACGGTGGCCCCGTCCGATAACCAGGCAGGTGCCCACGATGGCGCGCACCATGTTGCGGAGGTATCGGTCCGCGTGGATGACGAAGTCGTATCCGTTGCCATGCTCCGTCCATCGGGCCATGCGCACATCGCAGATCATGGTTCGGGCATCGCTGCCCGCCTTGCAGAAACTGCTGAAGTCGCGCCTGCCGATCAGCAGGGCACAAGCCGCGTTCATCGCCTGCACATCCAGCGCCGGGCGCAGGAGGTGGCTCCGGCCCTCCAGGAAGGGGTCCTTGCGGCGATGGATGCGGTACCGGTATCCGCGCTCAACCGCACTGAACCGGGCATGTGCATCATCCGGGACGGCGATAAGGCGACGCACCCCGATGTCGGCAGGTAGCAGGCTGTTCACGCTGTGGACGAAGCGCTCGTCCAGCGGTGTATCGCCCCCGTGATCGAAATGCAGGTAGAACTGCGACGCGTGGACCCCGGTGTCGGTGCGGCCGCAGCCCACCACGCCCAGATCGGGCCGGTGCAGGGCGAACCGCATGGCACGCTCCACCTCGGCCTGCACGCTCGGACGGTCCGGTTGCATCTGCCAGCCGCGGTAGGCCGTGCCCAGGAAGGCGATCTCCAGGAAGTAGCGGGGCATGATCTCCACGGGGGCTGCGCCCGGTGTCGGTGCGGGTGCGGGCGGCAAAGCTAGCGCCGGGGGTGCGGGGATAGCCTCCGGTGGCGTTCCTTCGCCCCATGGCCGCTCCCACCGCCCGGGGCCGGCGCATCGGACTGCTGTCCGATACGCACGGCTGGCTCGACCCCCGCATCAAGGGGCATTTCGAATTCTGCGATGAGGTTTGGCATGCGGGCGACATCGGTGGCACCGCTGTCACGGAAGAGCTGCGCTCATGGGCGCCTGAAAGGCCCCTGCGCATCATAACGGGCAACATCGACGATGCCGCAGCAAGGGCCACCTTCGCCGCAGACCTGCGCTTCGAGGTGGACGGTGTGCGCGTCTGGATGACCCACATCGGGGGCCGCCCACCTCGCTACGACCGCGCCGTGGCCGGGGAGCTGCGCAGGCAGCCGCCGAAGCTCTTCGTTTGTGGCCACTCCCACATCTGCCTTGTACGATTCGACCCGGACCTGGACATGCTCTACATGAACCCCGGAGCCTGTGGCCGGCACGGATGGCATCACATACGCACGGTGCTGCGCTTCACGATCGCCGCCGGCGGCCTGCACGATCTGGAGGTGGTGGAACTGGGACCTCGCGCCGGAGCCGCAGGTGCTGGATGAGCTCAGCGCAACCGGTCCATGCTGCGGATCAGTGCCTCATCCTTGCGGATGCCGCGCTCGGCCAGGAAGGCAAGCAGTAGCACCAGCACCGGCGCAGCGAACGCGGGGCCGTAGACCACCTCCACGGCACCCTCGCCGGCGAGGTAGACCTGGATCGAACGGTCGGTGATCACTGCGAAGGCCAGCGCACCCAGCCCCAGGAGGTAGGTGAAGCGTACAAAGCGCAGCTGGCGTTTACGGTCCTTGTAGAAGACGATGGCCACCACCGGAAGCGCTGCCAGGATACCCAGCACGGCGGCGAAGGGCACCTTGGGGCTGGCATCGGCCATGGCGGTGCCATCGCCCATGAAGAGGCCCGTGGAGCGGAATACCACCTGTAGTTCGCCCACGCTGTAGGTGGCGAAGGGGAACAGGTTGGCCAGGGCGGCCACAAGCACCGCCAGGGCCAGGAACAGGGTCTGCTTGCGTTGGATCATCGGTCCACAAAGATGGCACTGGGCCGCTTGCGGATCGTCCCGAATGGATTACGTTTGCAGCATCGTTCCGCGCAGGCACCCTTCCGGATGCCAGCGCTCCACCCGAAGTCCTTTACCGAACAGCCACGAAGCCCACAAGGGACTTCCGCCAAGGCGCAGCACGCGCCAAAGCACCATTACCACGTACAATGGCCGACAAGAACGCGCTGGAGGGCCTGAAGCTTGCTGAGCTCCGGGAGATCGCCAAGCAGCTCAACATCAAGAAGGGTGACACCCTGAAGAAACAGGACCTCATCGCCCGCATCCTGGAAGCCCAGGGCGGAGCTCCGGTGGGCGGAGGACGCCAGGACACCGATGCCATCGCGCTGGAGGCCGTGGCCGACGAAGATCCTGCACCCGCACCCGACCCGGAGCCGCCCGCAGCCATTGACGGTGATGAAGATGGGGATGATGCGGATGACGAGGAGGACGACGAGGAGGATGGCGACGACGAAGGTTCTGCCACACCGCAGGCCGAAGCCCCGGAAGCCGCCGGCATGTCCGAACGCCCTGCCCCCAGGGAGGTTGGGCAGCGCGAACAGCAGGGAGTGCGTGGGGATGACCGCAGGGACCGGTTCGAGCGGCGCGAACGCCGCGAGCGCGGTGACCAGGTGGCGCCGCCCCGCGAAGGCGAGCAGCGCGAGGAACGCCGCGAGCGCTTCCGCGATGACCGGCGTGAGGGTCAGCAGGGCGTTGAGCGGAGCGAGCGCGGGGATCGTGGCGACCGGCGCGACGACCGCGGTGGCCGGGGCGAACGCGGTGACCAACCGCGCCACGAGCACCATCAGCGGGGCGAGGGCCAGCGCCATCAGGACCAGCGACAGGACCGCCCGCGTCACGAGCAGCGCGAACAGCTCAACTTCGACGCCTTCGTGGAATGCGAGGGCGTGCTGGAGCTCATGCCCGAGGGCTACGGCTTCCTGCGCAGCAGCGACTACAACTACCTGGCCTCGCCGGATGACGTCTACGTGAGCCAGCAGCAGATCAAGCAATACGGCCTGAAGCTCGGCGACACGGTG
>CAZUNW010000243.1:0-2692 GCA_964621425.1 uncultured Chryseobacterium sp.
CCGTCGGACATGCCCTCCAGCTCCACCAGCTCCATCGGCAGGATGGTGCAGTCCAGGGACGCCCCGTTGGTGAGGTTCCAGGACAGGCCGAATTGCTGGCCGTTGATGCTGAAGTTGTCGATGTACATGATGAAGACCTGTCCCACCACCACGTTGAAGGTGCTCACCCACTCATCCCCGCCCGCGCCTTCGGTGACGTCGGTGGCTCCGTTGCCGCACCCGGTGGGAACGGGATCCGCCCCGTAGGAGCAGCGAAGTGGCGGGGAAGAGGGCGGGCACGCCAGCGAGGTCAGCGGACCCCAAATGGCGAAATCGTAGTCGGTGGGCGCTGCCGGTGTGATGGTGAATCCGATGGTCCCGGAGGCGCTGGGGGTGAAATAGTACCAGGAGCCGGTGCGCTCACCCGAGGCCAGGCAGCCCTGATTGGCGGTCGTGAGGTCGGTGGTGCACCCTGTCCCAAAGGCGTTGTTGTTGAAGGACTGTCCGCTGCAGATGGGAATGGCCCCACTGCAGTCCTCGTAGAGGTTGGCGCTCGTGGTGGTCTGGAACGCGCAGATGTTGAAGGAGCCCTGCTGGCCGTTGTAGCCCCACATGCGCACGTAGTAGGTCTGGCCGGGGGTGAGCGGATTGCACCGGCGGTCGATGCGCGGCATGAGGCCGTTCACGTCATCGTTGCATTCGATGCTGGTGAAGGGTCCCGCGCAACTGGGGGCTGAATAGAGCTCCATGGCCCCGTTGGTCATGGTGCCGCCGGCGGTCTGGATGGTCACCATGCCGTTGCTGGGTGCCGTGAAGGCGAACCACACATCGCCACCGGTGTAGAGCCCGCAGGCGGGTGCCGCCACGCCGGCAGTGGCGGTGGCACCGATGTTGGAATAGGTGAGGGGCACGCAGGAGGACAGCACCGGCAGGGGATTGGCGCCGCAGGGGTTGTCACCGGTGGCTGGAGGCGGTGGCGGGATGGTGTAGGCGCAGATGGTGAAGCTGCCGTTGTTGGTGCCCCCATAGGACCAGAAGCGCACGTAGACCGTACTTCCCGGCGCAAGGCCGGAGGCGTTGATGAGCGGCATCAGGCCGTTCGCGCTGTTGTCGTCATCACAGGCAACCTGGGTGAAGGGGCCGCTGCAGGAGGGCGCCGTGTACAGGGCCATGCCACCGTCCATGATCACGCCGGTGTTGGAGTCCAGGATGAGTGTCCCGCTCGCGGGCACCACCATCGAGAACCACACATCGCCTCCGGTGTAGAAGGCGCAGGTGGGGGCTGGCGGGCCGGCGGTGGCGGTGGCTTGCAGCGTGGTGCTGGCCGTTGGGGTGCAGGATGAGCCCACGGTGAGCGGGGTGGCGCCGCACGGGTTGTCATTGGCGGGCGGCGGGGCTGCAGGTCCGATGCTGAAGGTGCCGGGGCAGGGGCTGTTGGGCGTGGGCCAGGTATCGAACCAGATGTAGTACTGGACACCGGCAGTGAGGTTGACGGTGATGGTGGTGGTGTTCGCCGCGTTGCCATCGCCGTAGACGCAGGTGCCTCCCGCGTTGGGGCAACCGGCCCACACCTGGATGGAGCTCCACGTCTGCCCCGCCACCGTGATGGTGTAAGGTCCGGTTACACTCGGGGTGAGCCGGTAGAGTGCTTCGTTGCCGTTCTTGTATCCCGCAGCGTCACCCGTGCCACAGAGTGTTCCCGGCACGTTGGTGGAGTTCAGGTCGTTGGTGGCCCCGCAGGCCAGCGCCTGGTTCGTGATGGGCAGGGTGGCCGGATTGAGCACCGAGGCGCCCGCGCAGGTTGTGGCCAATACCTGGCGGGGCATTGCGAGGGCCAGCAGAACCGGCACCAGCAGCCTGAGGAGGTTCACCACATGCGGACGGGGGTAGCGGTGCGTCATGCGTCAGGGCGTGGTGCGGTTGTATTCCTCGTAGAGGCCTGGATTCGCTGCGACCCACGCCTGTTTCGCGGCATTGCGCAACTCCTCGCTGGGACCGGCGACGGCCTCAAGGGTCCAAGCGCCGCCCATGCCCGGCACCGCTGCACGGAACAGGTGGTTGCCGGTCCACATCACCTCCACCCCCAGCACGGGCACGCCACGCACCTGCAGGATGGTGACAAGGTCCTCCAGGTCCACGTTGTTCTCCGGCGTGAACTTCAACAGGGTGCGGTCCGCGGACAGGTGAACCGGCACCAGTTCGCCGTGGTCTCGCACTGTTTGGATCGTGACCTTCTCCAGCATGCTGTTGAGCGGAAGGAAGCAGTGCACGAAGACGTCCACGCCGGCCACGCTCTGCCCTTGGGCCAGTAGCGCCCCGGGACAAAAGAGCAGCACCAAGGCGGGCAGCAGATGGCGGAGCGGGTTTTTCATGCGGACTGAAGGTCGAACATCAAAATAAAGCAATTCCGGGCATCTTGAAAAGAATGTCGGTCAGAGGACGCATCGTGCACTGTGCGGTTGCCTCCCTGTGCGGGATGTTCAAAGGATGTTGAAAAATCAACCAAGGATCGTCCAGCGGACGCTGGACCGGTGGTACGTCTCGGCAAGAGGCGCTCAGGCGGATGCGGCGAGACTCTCCGAGGGTGTCGAACGGCTGGTTTGAGAAGAGCAGAACGCTTTGCGCCGGGCCGGGGCTCGCAATGCCATAGTTGCCGAGCAATTCCGCCTCGAACCCGAGCGGCGCCTGGTTGGCGAGGATCTGCATGTAGTGA
>CAZUNW010000243.1:2702-3499 GCA_964621425.1 uncultured Chryseobacterium sp.
CTTGTCCTGCTCCAAGACATACGCCAGGCGCACCTGCTTCCTTCCGGTGGCGGGGTCGGCGTAGAACCCGCTGCAGGGTGCCATCATCACCGTGTGCCCGTCGTGCTGGAAGGATTCCAGCAGCCACTGGCAGAACGCATCGGCATCGTCGATGGGCAGTTCGGCCACGCAGTAGAAGGCGCCCTTGGGTTTGGGGCAGGTGACGCCGGGTATGGCGTTGAGGCCGTCCACGAGGATGTCGCGGCGCTGCCGGTACTCGGCGATCACCTCATCGAAGTAGGCCTGCGGGGTGCGGAGGGCGGCCTCACTGGCGATCTGCCCGAAGGTGGGGGGGCTCAGGCGGGCCTGGGCGAACTTCAGCACGGCGGCCAGCAGTTCGGTGTTGCGTGTGATGAACGCGCCCACGCGGGCGCCGCACATGCTGTAGCGCTTGCTCACGCTGTCCACGAGCACCGCATGCCGGTCCAGGCCCTCGAGGGACAGTGCGCTCACGTGCGTGGCGCCGTCGTAGCAGAATTCCCGGTACACTTCATCGGCGAAGAGGAAGAGGTCGTGCTTGAGCACGATGGCGCGCAGGGTCTCCAGTTCGGCACGGCTGTACAGGTAGCCGGTGGGGTTGCCGGGGTTGCAGATCAGGATGCCCCGGGTGCGTGGGGTGATCAGGGCCTCGAAGGCCTCGATCGGGGGCAGGGCGAATCCCTGCTGGATGGCACTGCGCACGGGAACCACCTTCACTCCCGCCGCCAGGGCGAAGCTGTTGTAGTTGGCGTAGTAGGGCTCGGGGATGATCACCTCAT
>CAZUNW010000244.1:0-3476 GCA_964621425.1 uncultured Chryseobacterium sp.
TGTGGATGGTGACGGGCTCGCTGGTGAGCAGAACGGCGCAGAGGATCTGCAGCGCCTCGTTCTTGGCGCCCTGTGGCACCAGTTCCCCCTTCAGGCGGCGCCCTCCTTCAATGCGGAAGCTTCCCATGTCTTGGCGGTTCGTACCGCGAAGCAAGCATGCCACGGGCCGCGCACGGCGGCAACAGCGACCTTGCTGCTAACAATGCCGGACTGACAACGGACGGGGCTCAGTAGCGCCCCTTCTTGTTGCGGTTGCGGTGACGCTTCTTGCCGCGCTTGCGCACCTCGGCCTCGTTGCGCGGTCCGCTGCGCTGGGCCTGCAGCAGGCTGTCGGTGCTGGCCAGCTGCTGGTCCTCCTTCAGCCGCACCCGGCCTTTGCTCAGCTCCTGCAGGTCCTTCAGGATCACCCCGTCGGGCACGGTGTCACGGTTCCACGCCAGGAACTGGCGCTTCATCAGGTTCGCGATCAGGTGCGCGTAGGCGTCACGTTTCTCCCCGGCCTC
The DNA here is from genome assembly GCA_964621425.1 of uncultured Chryseobacterium sp. GTDB lineage: Bacteria > Bacteroidota > Bacteroidia > Flavobacteriales_F > PHOS-HE28 > PHOS-HE28. The sequence continues at coordinate 504 of CAZUNW010000244.1, forward strand.
CATCGCCGCGCACTGCTCGATCATGCGTTCCACCAGCCGGCCGTAATGCCCGAACCGGATGGAACCCTGCGGGTAGGCCATGCGCTCGGGTCGCTGCTCCAGGTCCTCCGGCGTGGGCTTCGGGAAGGGGCCGTCCACCTCGAGCTTGAACTCGCTCATGATGTGCAGGTGGTCCCACAGGGTCCGGTCGCCGTTCTCGTTGCTGCGCAACTGCGGGTTCAGGCGGCCGATCACCTGGATGATGGCCTTGGCCAGTCGGGTGCGCTCGCCCCGGTCCTCCGCACCCATGCAATGCTCGACCATGCGCTGCACATGGCGCCCGTATTCCGGGATGATCAGACGCGGACGGCGTGTGTTGTAGTCGTAGGCAACGGCGTTCATCGGATGGCGAGGGTGGGGGGCGCTCCATGCCAGCGTGACCGACCCCGTCCAAAGGTAGGGAACCCGCCCGTGCGAACCCTTCGGCCCTGCCCGGGGTTAATTTGCAGACATATCATCCAATGGCCATCCGACCCATCCTCCTCAGCCTTCTTTCCCTGGCCTTCCTCCACGCAGGCGCCCAGGAGTTCGCCCACACCTTCGGCACCACCTATCCGGTCCCGGGATCCCTTGGTTCCATTGGTGAGGGCTGCAGGGACAACATGGGGTTGGCCATCGGTATGCGCTACACGCGCCCCTTGGGTGACCGGTTCGGGCTGGCTATGGGTGTGGCGCATGAGTGGCGCCGTGCCACCGCCATGCAGGAGACAGCCGGCGGCATGGTTCCCCTGAACAAGGTGGAGGGCCGCAGCTTGCTGCTTCAGGCCATCGGGCAGTACAAGTTGTTCACCTGCGCAAGCCGGTGCGGGGGCACCTTCGGGCTGATGGTGGGCGCCGATGTGTCTCTGCCCTACCGCACGAACGCCCTGCGCTACGATGCCACCGGTGCCGAGCTGTCCGCAGTCCGCTCGGAGGGTGCTTTCCAGGCTGGGCTGGCGCTTCGTGCAGGCATCCGTTACGCCATACCGATGTGTTCCCGTATGGGTTTCTTCATGGAGCCGCAGGTCCTGTACAAGGCGGTACTGGACCGCACGGACGAGGCATTCGTGGCCGGGCGTGGTGGCAGCCGCACGGGTGACCGGCTGTCCATGGGCATGCAGGGAGGTCTGTACGTGTCGCTTGCGGGCGGATGCCCCATGACCAAGTGCCCCGCCGAGTAGGGGTCACTCCTCCACCACCCGCAGTTTCGCGAACCGCAGCAGAAGCTGCTTCTGTCCGGCGCTGGGGAAGAACACGGTGGCCTTGAGGTCGGGAGCGCGTCCCTCCACTTTCAACACCTTTCCCTTCCCGAAGCGTTCGTGCTCCACCGTCATGCCTTCCGCCAGCTCCGGTGCCTCACCACCCAGGCCGGAGGTGGCCTCCAGGGGTGAACCGGTGCCGGTGATGCGTTTCAGGCTGCGCCGCTGCGGGGATGGCGGGGGCGGATCCCCCGGGGCCGGGGCCTGTCGGGCGGGGATGGGCCTGTCCAGCGGTCGTTCCATGCCGGTCCGTGCCGGGGCGCTGCGGTCCACGGGTCGCGGGGTGGGCGAAGGAGGGGTGTTCCGCTGCGTCCAGGGCGGGTCCGCTGAACGGCGCTGGTCGCCTCCCCACCTCGTACGCTCCCGTCCGGCCGCGGTCTCCAGGTAGCGCGGGTCGATCTCGTCGATGAAGCGGCTGGGCTCGGCCACGGTGAACTGGCCCCAGCGGAAGCGGCTCATCGCATGGCTCAACGTGGCCCTCACCCGGGCGCGCGTCAGCGCCACGTAGAACAACCGGCGCTCCTCCTCGAGGTCGGCGCGGGTGGAGACGCTCATTTGGTTGGGGAAGAGCTCCTCCTCCAGCCCCACGATGAACACGTGGTCGAACTCCAGCCCCTTGGCGCTGTGGATGGTCATGAGGCTCACCCTGTCCGTGTCGTTCGGGTCCTCGTTGTCCGCATCGGTCAGCAGGGCCACATCGATCAGGAAGTCCGGCAGAGTGCGCAGCACGTCCGTGCCCTCCCCGCCATCGCTGAAGGCCTTCATGCCCGAGAGCAGTTCCTGGATGTTCTCATACCGGCTCACCCCCTCGGGGCTCTTGTCGCCGAAGAGGTCCTGCAGCAGTCCTGTGGTGCGCGCGATGTACTCGCCCAGGGCATGGGCGCTCTGCTCCTCGAGCATCGTACGGAAGCTGCGGATCATGAGCACGAATTCCGCCAGGCGCTTGCGCATGCCATCGTTCACATCGAGCTCGCCGAGGTGGGCGTTCAGCAGGTCCCACACGCTGATGGCGCGTTCGCCTGCAGCCACCATGAGCTTCTCCACGGTGGTCTGCCCGATGCCGCGGGCGGGGTAGTTTATCACGCGCTTGAGGGCCTCCTCGTCGTTGGGGTTGCAGGTGAGGCGGAAGTAACCCAGCAGGTCCTTCACCTCCTTGCGCTGGTAGAAGCTGAGTCCCCCGTAGATGCGGTAGGGGATGTTCAGCTTGCGCAGGGCCTCCTCCATGCTGCGGCTCTGGGCGTTGGTGCGGTACAGGATGGCGAACTCCTTGTTGGCCACCTGGTGCTGCATGCGTGTCTCGAAGATGCGGTGTGCCACGAAGCCGCCCTCCTCGTTGTCGGTGTTGGCGCGGTGCACCAGGATGCGCTCGCCCTCTGGGTTGTCCGTCCAAACCGTCTTGCGGATCTGGTCCCGGTTCTTTTCGATCACCGAGTTGGCCGCGCCCACGATCACCTTGGTGCTGCGGTAGTTCTGCTCCAGCTTGAAGAGGGCGTGGTCCGGGTAGTCCTTCCGGAAGTTGAGGATGTTCTGGATGTTGGCGCCGCGGAAGGCGTATATGCTCTGGCTGTCGTCGCCTACCACGGTGAGGTTCTCGTGGCGTGCGGCGAGCGTGCGCACGATGTTGTATTGCGCGAGGTTGGTGTCCTGGTACTCGTCCACCAGCAGGTACTGGAAGCGTTGCTGGTAGCGTAGCATC
>CAZUNW010000245.1:0-3456 GCA_964621425.1 uncultured Chryseobacterium sp.
ACTGGATGCCCGCGTTGCCGATCACGCCGGTGAAGGAGGGTCGCACGGTGGACAGGTCGCTGTTGGCCTGCTGGTAGTCCTGGTTCATCTGCGCGATCATCTGGGTGATCGCGGCGGTTGGTACGTTCTCGGCGGCGGTGTTCCAAACCACGTGAACAACCACGGGCACCACGGTGATGCCGCCGCGTGGGGCACCCTGCCGGAGCTGGCGCAGGGCGGTGTTCAGGTCGTTCGGTGAGCCGATGGAGGCGAGATGACGGCTGGTGATCACCTCAGCCATGCAATGGTCCTGGGCCTGCAGGACAAGGGTGTTCAGGAGGAGAGTGCTCAGCGTGATGAGTAAGCGCATTCGGATCACTTGGGGGCGTGAAGCTACGCCCGCCGCTCGCCACGCTCGGCATGCGCAGGGCCGATCAGCGCCGCCGTTCCAGGTCGATCAGGTAGTGGTCCGCGTAGCGGGCGGTCCAGGGCCAGCCGGCCACACGCTCGTCCATGCGCGACAGGCGCTCAAGCGTGCCCTGCCTGTCGTCGCGCAGGGAGGCCAGGTGTTTGGGAGGCACGAAGAGGCCGACGGGCCGGATGTTCACTGTGCGGAACCACGGGGCGGCCATGTGCCGGACGTTGGACGGTGCGTGGTTCCAACGGACGGCGCCTGTACCGCTCAGGCCGGAAAGCCCCGGACGCCGTCCACGCTGGAAGGCTTCCTTGAACTGCAGCCGTGCGAGGTGGTGCAGGGTCTCGCGCAGGCAACGGTCGGGCTGGATGACCGCCACAAAACGCCCGTAGGGGCGCAGCCGTGCGGCCACCTCCTGCATCAGTTGTGCCAGGTCATCCTCGTCCAAGTGGTTCAGGCCACCCATGTCGGACAGCACCAGGTCGAACCGCACGGGCCACTGCTGGGCCTGGAGGCCGCCCGACGGTTGCAGTTCCAGCAGGATGCGGTCCTCCAGGCCATACTGGCGAACGCGTTCGGCCGCACGTCGCAGGAGTTCAGGGCTTGTGTCGGTGGCGATGACACGATGCCCCTGGCGTGCCAGGTGCACAGCGTCCGTGGCGTCACCGGTGTTCAGTTCCAGCACCCGCATGCCCGGTGTGCGCAGCATGGCCTCCAGGTAACCCCAGATGGCACGCCTTTGCACAAGCCCGATGCGGTTGTGCGCGTACTCTGTGTCGTAGACCGAACCTCCCTGACGCAGCGGTTCCATGCCGTTCCCAAGGTACGATGGGCACCGGGCCGACGCCTCAGGCCAGCAGGGCGGTGATGGCCGCCTTCGCGTCGGGTGCACCGAAGACACTGTTGCCTGCCACCAGCACATCCGCCCCGTGTTCCACCAGCTTGCGGTGGTTGTCCGGGCCCACGCCCCCGTCCACCTCGATCAGGGCTTGCGAGCCGCAGCGCTGCCGCATTTCACGCAGGGTGTCCAGCTTGCGATAAGTGCCCTCGATGAAGCGCTGTCCGCCGAAGCCGGGCTCGACGGTCATGATCATCACGACCTCCAGGTCGGGCAGGATGTCCTCCAGCGCCCGGGCGGGGGTATGGGGATTGATGGCCACGCCGGCCTTCATGCCCGCTGCCTTGATCGCTTGTACGGTGCGGTGCAGGTGGGTGCACGCCTCCAGGTGCACGGTGAGCACATCGGCACCCGCATCGCGGAACGGCGCGATGTAGCGGTCGGGGTCCACGATCATCAGGTGCGTGTCGAACACCTTCCGCGTGATGGGGCGGATGGCCTTGATGACCGGTATCCCATAGCTGATGTTGGGTACGAAGACGCCGTCCATCACGTCCAGGTGCAGCCATTGGGCCGGGCTGTCGTCCACCAGGCGGACCGCGCCGCGCAGGTCGGTGAAGTCGGCCGAGAGGAGGGAGGGTGCGAGCAGGTGGGCCATGCGTGGCGAAAGTAGCGGGTTGCCGGCCGGTGCCTGCACAGGGGGATGAAAGAAGGACGCCGCCCGTTCGGGGGGCGGCGTCCTGGCATCTCGTTCCTGCCTCAGCCCAGGTAGGCGCGCAGGGTATGGGAGCGCCCGGTGTGCTTCAGGCGGCGGATGGCCTTCGCGCTCGCGAGTCAGCTCGAACTTCTGGCCGAGCTCCTCGAGGGTGTGCGGCTGGTTGCCGCGCAGGCCGAAATAGAGGCGGATCACGTCGGCCTCGCGGGGGCCGAGGGCGTCCAGGCTGCGGTCGATCTCGGTACGCAGGCTGTCGGTCATCATAGCCTCCTCGGGGTCTGGCAGATCCTGGTTCTTCATCAGGTCCAGCATGGTCCCGCTTTCCTCGCCCTCACGCAGCGGGGCGTCGATGCTCAGGTGCCGGCCGGAGTTGTTGAGGCTGGACTTCACCTCCTCGAGGGTCATCTCCAAAACCTCGGCCAGCTCATACGCGGTTGGTGCGCGTTCGTGGTCCTGCTCCAGCTTGGCGAAGGCCTTGTTGATCTTGTTGATCGACCCGATCTTGTTGAGGGGCAGGCGCACGATGCGGGCTTGTTCGGCCAGGCTCTGAAGGATCTGCTGGCGGATCCACCACACGGCGTAGCTGATGAACTTGAAGCCGCGCGTTTCGTCGAAGCGGGCCGCCGCCTTGATCAGCCCAAGGTTGCCTTCGCTGATGAGGTCGGGCAGAGTGAGGCCCTGGCCCTGGTATTGCTTGGCCACGCTCACCACGAAGCGCAGGTTGGCCTTGCAGAGCGCCTCCAGGGCCTCGTTGTCGCCTTCCTTGATGCGGCGTGCAAGCTCCACCTCCTCCTGTGCCGTGATCAACTTCACCTTGCCGATCTCGGTCAGGTACTTGTCCAGGGATGGTGTGTCCCTGTTGGTGACCTGCTTGCTGATCTTCAGTTGCCGCATCCTTGCCATGTGAGCGCTGTGTTTGTTGGTGCAAATGCCCCCTGTTCAACGGCGGAAGGGTGTCCGTGGTTACGTGGGGGGCGCATGGCACGGAAAGCACGAAGGCCGCCCCACGGGGCGGCCTCCATGCGTCCGGCGTAGCCGGGGTCAGTTCTGCTCGGGCCCTCCGTGGTCGCGGCGGGGCCGGTCGTCACGCCGGGGGCGGTCATCACGGCGGGGGCGGTCACCGCGGTCGCGGCGCTCGCGGCGTTCGCCATCCATGGCGGGCTCGCGATCCACCCAGCCTTCGGGCTTGGGCATCAGCACGCGGCGGCTCAGCTTCAGCTTCCCGGTTCGCGGGTCCTTGCCCACCACCTGGAAGTCGATCACGTCGCCCTCTTTCAGCACATCCTCCACACGCTCCACACGCTTCCAGTCCAGCTCGCTCACGTGGAGCAGGCCGTCCGTGCCGGGGAAGATCTCCACGAAGGCGCCGTAAGGCATGATGGTCTTCACCTTGCCGCGGTAGTTCTGGCCCACATCGGCCTGCGGGGGGAAGGCGATGGCCTTCACGCGCGCCACGGCGGCCTCGATGCTCGCCTTGTTCTCGCTGGCGATCTCCACCACGCCGCGTCC
>CAZUNW010000246.1:0-3448 GCA_964621425.1 uncultured Chryseobacterium sp.
TGCTGATGGGCGCGAAGCGCTGGAGCAGGAACACGCCGATCAACACGGCCGAGCTGCGGAAGGTGATCGCGAAGAAGATGATCGCGGAAGGCAGGTACTGCTACTGAAGGAGTCTGCGACGGCGCCTTTCAGCCGCAACGCGTCCCCAAGCAGGCAGCAGCGTTGTACGGCATCAATGCCGCACCATGAAGCGGCGCGTCCATCGCTCCGCACCCGTGAGCCGGAAGGCATAAACGCCCGGAGCCAGGTCGTGTACAGGGACCACTGTCGACCCCGAACTTGCCGCAGGTATGGCAGCCCGCACGACACGACCAGCAGCATCCAGCAGGTCAAGCGTCACATCGCCCAGGGGACTGTGCCGGATGGTCACGAATGCGTCGGAGGGGTTGGGGAACAGAACCGGTCCATCAGGCAAGGTGCGGTCGGACATGGCGGTGGGCAGCACCCCGGGCTCGTGAACAAAGCGCGCGGACGCGGGCTGCCCTCCTACCACGGTGACCCGCAGCACGGGCTGGTCCATGCCCAGCGCGAGCCACCGGTACTCCACGGTTTCCGGCTCATCGAACCGGATGCCAAAACCGAACTGGTCCACATACACGGTATCGGAGCGTTGCAAGACGGAGCGCACCCGAAGTACCTGGAAGGTATCTGCAGGCAGGTATAGGGTTCCCCAACCATCCACGGTATTGTAGCGCCACTGGTCCTGCTGGAAGCTGAACACCGTCGGAATATCCAGCTCAAAGCTGCTGAAGGAACTGTCCTCGTCCCCGAAGTTCATCGGGAATCGGTGGATGAGGTCCACCGGGATGCGCCGGATGCTGGTGGGTAATCCATTGATGTTGGCACCGAAGCCGACACTCCGGTAATCCGCTGCGTCACGAGCGTAATAATCGAAGAGGTTGGATACCGTAAGGAAGGTCTGGAAGCCGAAGTCCTGCCCCTTCATGGCGAAGTCGGCATCGTGCTCCGGATACAGGAAGGGGTTGTTGAAGTAGAACTGGAATAGGAACGGGGTCGAGGAAACGGAAACGGCGGTGTCAGCGTCCTCGGCACCCGGAACGAGCGTGCTGAAATCCCAGACCACCCCGGCACCCGTCTGGGTGAGGTCCACATCCTCGGCATTCGCCGCACGATAGCGCATGGTATCACCTGCCGACGGCATGTCCGCGGGACCAATGGTGATCTGGGCCATGGCGGGTGCGAGGGCCGGAATGAGCAGGAGGGTGAGAAGTGTGCGCATGATGCAGGGCTACAGGCTCAAAGCTACCGGAAGTCCCCGGACCCGCAGGCCGTCAAAAAGACCCGTTCGTCGAACGCCCGGGCCATGGAAGCGCTAATCCGGTCGGACCCCCAGCGCGGGCAGCAGGCCACCGCTCGCACGGAGCAGGGTGACCTCCGCCACCTTGGTGTCGAAGCCCGCCACCACGGCCTGTCGTTCGGCACCTGCAAGGTCCAGCTGAGCCTGCCTGAACTGAAGCCCCGTGAGCTGGCCGCTGCGGTACAGCTCCAGTGTGCGTTCGAAATTGACCTGCGCCACGCGCACCGCTTCACGCTGAATACGCAGCAACTCGCGCTGAGCACGCCAGCTGGTGAAGGCGTTGAGGACGTCCCGCTCCACCTGTGCCCGTGCCTGTTCCTCGGCCAGACGGGCGCTCTCCGCAAGCAACCGCGATTGAGCGGCCTGCGTTGCGATGCGTCCGCCATCGTAGAGGGGCATGCTCAGGGTCAGGCCCGCATTGAGACCCTGCGTGTAGGTGCCGAGGACAAGACCCACACCGTTCTGCTGGTCGTTCAACCCGTAGGTGGCGCTGAGGTCGATCCGGGGCCAGCGCAGGGACCGTGCGATGCGCTGGTCCACCTCGGCCGCATGCACCTGGGCCGCGGCCGCGAGCAGCTGCACATTGCCGGCCAGCGCCTCCTCCACCAGGCGTTCCTGCGCAAGGCCATCGGCATGCACGATGCGCGGCCGCACCGTGAACACATCCGCAGAAGGCCGCCCTAGGAGCACATTGAGGTCGCGCATGGTGCGCTCACGGCGCTGCAGGGCAAGCACATGCGCTGCGCTGTCCGCCTGCAGGTCGACCTGTGCGTTCAGCACCTCCAAGCGACCGGCACCCCCAAGGGCGGCACGCGCCTGCAGCCGTTCAAGTCGCTCCTGGGAGATGCCCAGAATGCGCTGCGTAATGGACACGTCCTCCGCCATCGCCGCCAGCGCGTAATAGAGCGCGATCACCTGGGTGAGCGTGCCCTCCACCTGTGCGCGCAAGCGGAGATCGGCGAGTTGTGCCCCCACACGGGCGCGTTCCAGGGCGGCGAAATTGCCCAGGCCGTTGAAGACGGTGTAGCCCAGGCCGAGCTGACCGGACCATGCGGTGTTCACCACCCCGTTGCGCTCCACATCGGGGATGCCATCGGTGAAATCCAGCCGTGTATCCTGGTTGCTGTAGCTGGCGCGGCCACCGGCATCCAGACGGGGAAGCATACCGGCCATTCCGGGTGTGGCCTGCGCATCCGCGATGGCGGCAGCGTTCCGTGCGATGAGGATGCCATGCTCACTCGCGAGTGCCAGTGCGATGGCGCGGTCAAGACCCAGGGTATCCTGGGCCGCCACGGAGGCGCCGGCAGCAATGAACAGGCTAGTGATGGTCGTCCTCCAGGTTCTCATAGGGCAGTTCGATCACGGCGGGTTCGACAGACTCGGCGCTTGGGTGCTTGGCGTTCCACGCCCACGACAGACCGCGGCGCAGATCGTTGAGGATGGTGATGAGCACGGGCAGCACGACCAGGGTAACCAACGTGGCGATGGCCAGTCCGTAGGCCACGGTGATGGCCATGGGGATCAGGAACTGCGCCTGGAAGCTCTTGTTCAGGGTGATGGGGAGCAGGCCAGCCACGGTGGTGATGGACGTGAGCAGGATCGGGCGCAACCGGCTTAGCGCGGCATCCCTCAGTGCTGCGGCAAAGGCCATCCCGGTCTTCATGTTGTCGTTGAAGGTGCTCAGCAGCACGAGCGAGTCGTTCACCATCACCCCGATGAGGGCGATCATGCCGAAGAAGCTGAACAGGCTGATCTGCACCCCATGGAGCCAGTGGCCCCAGCCGATGCCGATGAAACCCAGCGGGATGCACAGCAGGACAATGATCATCTGCCAGAAGCTGCGGAGCGTGATGACGATCATGGCGAACATGATGATGAGGGTGATGGGCAGCACGCGCAGGGCGCTGCCGCCCACCTTCCGGCTCTGCTCACCCTGCCCCTCGAAACTGTAAGTCAGGCCGGGATGGCGCTCCAGCAGGGGCACCATCACCTCCCCGGCCACGAGGGCCTGGGCATCCGTGGCGCTCTGGGTGCTGCTGGATAGGTCGGCCTCCACCCGCACCTCGCGCTTGCCGTCGAGGTGGTTGATGGCGCGGATGCCACGCTCGATGTGATAGGATACGAGCTCGG
>CAZUNW010000247.1:0-2576 GCA_964621425.1 uncultured Chryseobacterium sp.
CTTCTTCTCCATGCCCAGGATGCGGATCGCCTCCAGGAAGCGCAGCGTGCCAATACCGTCGGCGTTGGCCGTGTACTCGGGCATCTCAAAGCTCACGTGCACGTGGCTCATGGCGGCCAGGTTGTAGATCTCATCGGGCTGGATCTGCTGCACCAGGCGCAGGCAGTTGACGCTGTCGGTGAGATCGCCGTAGTGCAGGTGAAAGGGACGGCCCTTCTCATGCATATCGTGATAGAGGTGCGAACTGCGCCGCTTCACGCCATGAACCTCGTAGCCCTTGTTCAACAGGAGTTCGCTCAGGTAGGCGCCGTCCTGACCGGTGACACCGGTGATGAGCGCGATCTTCCGCTTCTTGGCTGCCGTCTTGGTGGTCTTCTTGGCCATGGTGTGTGGATCTTCTGCTTAGTGGACGATGAACCAGGGGTTCACCAATTCGTTCTTGTTGTAGCGCAGGGGGGCGCCGGTGGTGAGGTCCTCCAGGGTGCGGCCGGCCTCATTGGCGATGGCGTGGCCGGCGGCGCTGTCCCATTCCATGGTGGGCGCATAGCGGGGATATGCATCCGCCGTTCCTTCAGCCACCAGCGCGATCTTCAAGGCGCTTCCCATGCTGGTTAGCGCGACCTCGCCATGCAGCCCACGCATGCGTGCGATGTAGGCCTCGGTCTCGGGGCTGTTGTGACTTCGACTGGCCACGACGGTGAACGGACGGGCAGGCGTGGGTACGGGCAGGCGCTGGGCGAGCGATGCCAGGACGGCCGGGGATGCAGTGCCGCGGGCGGAGGCGCGCTCGATGCGGTGGCTTCCCCCGCCGCTCCACGCGAAATAGAGAAGGTCGCTCACAGGGACGTAGAGTACGCCGGCTATGGGGCACGCGCTGCCGGGCGCACCTGCGGGCAGGTCATCGCGTTCCATGAGGGCGATGTTCACGGTGAACTCGCCGTTGCGCTTGATGAACTCCTTGGTGCCGTCCAGCGGATCCACCAGCCAGTAGCGCTGCCAGCCCTGGCGCTCCTGCACCGGCAGGGCCCTCCCCTCCTCACTCAGAACGGGCAGCCCTGTGGGGGCAAGGCATGCCAGGATCGCCGCATGCGCAAGCCGGTCGGCCTCCGTGAGCGGCGAGCGATCCTCCTTCTCCTCCACGGCGATGACGCCCGCATACACCTGCATGATCGCCCGGCCCGCTTCAAAAGCGGCGGTAATGGCGGGTGCCAGCAGGTCAGGCAGGGCGGCGGAGGCCATGATGGGCAAATGTAGCGGGGCACGCAGCGGGAGCGCCAGCGATGGCGCACGATCCATCAACAACCCGTTTGTGGAAGGGCTCAGCGGCGGACCGGTCGCGCGCGGTACATCTCGTACAGCTGCTCCTGCACGTTGTCCAGCACCACGGATCGGCCGTCGATAAAGGCCTGACGCACGTCGTTCGTGCGGATATCCAGCGCGTCGCCTGATGACAGGAAGAGGGTGGCGCTCTTGCCCACCTGAAGGCTTCCATAGCGCTGTTCCACGCCCAGGATACGCGCAGCAGAGAGGGTCACGCACCGCACGGCCTCCTCGGGGTCGAGCCCGTAAGCACGCGCCGTTCCTGCAAGGAAGGCCAGGTTGCGCGCGCCCATGCGTTCCATGTCGCCCGAATAGCTCAGGCAGAACTCGATGCCGCGCTCGTGGAGAAGGGCGGGAAGACGATAGGGCAGGTCCACATCCTCATCCTCGCGCAGGGGCAGGCTGTGCACGCGCCGCAGCACCACGGCGATGCGGCGGTCACGCAGGAGATCCGCCACGCGCCACGCATCATAGCCGCCCACGATGACGGTACGCTTCACACCCATGCGGTCGGCGAAGAGCACGGCCTCCTGGATGTCCTGCGCCTGCTCGGCATGCACGAAAAGGGTGGCCGAACCGTCAAAGAGCCGGGCGAGGGCACGAATGCGCACGTCAGAGGGGGCGGCATCAGGGCGGCGGGCCCGGGCGGCGGCCTCCCCGAAGAGCCGCTCCAGCTCCTGAAGCCGGCGCTGGCGCTCCGCGGAACGCTCGCGCACCACGGGCTCCGGCTCGGCCCACCAACCGTGGCGGGCGAAGGCTCTGGGCCATTGCACATGCACCCCGTTGTCGCCCGCCACCAGGGCGTCGCGGCGGTCCCATGCGTCCAGTTGGACCACGCTGCTGCGCCCGCTCACCGTGCCTCCGCGCGGCACGATCTGCGCCAGCAGCACACCGTTCCGCCGCAGTGTGGGGATGATCCGCGAATCCACGTTGTACGCCGAGAACGCCCGCACCTCCGGGGTCACCTCGCCGGTCTCGTCCTCGTCCACGGTGGCGTGCACCTGGTCGATCTCGGCGAGGCCGATGGTGCCGTCCGGCAGGATCAGTCCCGGATAGACATGGGCACCCGCGGCATCGATCACGGTGTCATAGGATGCGGGCGGTGTGGCGGCGCCCACATGGTCGATCAGCCCGTTGCGGAAGCCCACGGACCCACCTGGGATGAGGCGGCCGTCACCCGTATGCACCTGTGCGTCGCGGATCAGCACGCTCCGTGCAGATGCAGGGGCCGGTGCGGGACGCTGCGCATGCAGCGA
>CAZUNW010000247.1:2586-3412 GCA_964621425.1 uncultured Chryseobacterium sp.
CGCAAGCCAGTAGCGCGATGAGCATGGTTGTCCTCATGGTTCCTCGCCGATGGTCTCACAATGCCAGTGACCGCCCTTGCGCTCGGCGGGGGCCTCTGTGCGGGCCCCGAGCCGCTGTGCGGCGAGGACCTTCGACACCAAGCGCTCCCGCTCGGCCGCCATGGCACGCCGCAGACGCTCGTCCCGCTCACGCTCAAAGAGCGGACGGCCGTCCACCAGGGTCATGCGCGCCTGCGCATCCATGCTCAGGGGATGTGCGGACCAAAGGACCAGGTCCGCATCCTTGCCGGGCTCCACGGTGCCCATCCGGTCATCGAGGTGCAGCATCCGTGCGGGGTTCAGCGTCACCATCTTAAGGGCCTCCTCCTCCGGCACGCCGCCATACTTCACGGCCTTGGCGGCCTCCTGGTTCAGGCGACGGCCCATCTCGGCGTCATCGCTGTTGATGCCCGTGAGCACGCCCGCGCGCCAGAGCAGGGCGGCGTTGTACGGGATCGCCTCATACACCTCCCATTTGTAGGCCCACCAATCGCTGAAGGTGCTTGCGGCCACCCCGTGCTCACGCATGCGGTCGGCGATCTTGTAGCCTTCCAGGATGTGGGTAAAGGTGTTCACGGTGAACCCGAGGCTGTCCGCGAGCTCCATGAGCATCTCGATCTCGCTCTGCACATAACTGTGGCAAGTGATGAAACGCTCGCCGCGCAACACCTCGCCCAGGGCCTCCAGCTCCAGGTCACGGCGCGGGGCACTAATAGGCGCGGCGCCGGCCTTCCCCTTGCCCTTCGGCTTTGCCGCAAGATGGGCGTCGTGCAGAGCGCGGTGGTCG
>CAZUNW010000248.1:0-2146 GCA_964621425.1 uncultured Chryseobacterium sp.
CGTTCAGCAGCTCCTCCAGCCGGCGGTCCTGCTCGGCCCGCGGCTTGCCGGTCATCTCCAGGATGGCGCGGATGTTGTCCTCCACGCTCAACTTGCGGAACACGCTGGCCTCCTGCGGCAGGTAGCCGATGCCCCGCTGCGCGCGCTTGTACATGGCCAGGTCGGTGATGTCGTGGTCCTCCAGCAGGATGCGACCGGTGTTGGGCTTGATGAGGCCCACGATCATGTAGAATGATGTGGTCTTGCCGGCGCCGTTGGGGCCAAGGAGGCCAACGATCTCGCCCTGCGCCACCTGCACGCTCACGCCCCCCACCACCGTGCGGCGTTTGTAGCGTTTTACGAGGTTCTCGGCGCGCAGCATCAGAAGTCGAAGCGGAACTTCAAACGTATGGCGAAGAGGCTGATGTTGGGATGGTCCTGGTAAGTGAGGCGCCACACACCGTCCACCCGGATCACGTTCAGGATGTTCTCGATGCCGGCGCTGGCCTCCACGAACGGGCCGTCGTAAAGGCTGTACATGCCCGGCAGCAAAAGCATCTCCCTCAGGTTGCGGGGATCCAGGTCGCCGATCACGGCCTTGCCCACCACCACCTCCCGCAGCTTGAGCTTGCGCAGCAGGGGCACCTTGTTGAGGAAGAACCCATCGAAGTGGTGCTCCAGCTTCAGGCTGACATAGCGGTCGCTGATGAACTCGAAGAAGTTCATGGTGTTGAAGGCGTCGTCATACGAGTAGAAGGTCTCGTTGCCGGTGTGCAGAATGAGCAGCGGATAGGGCAGCGTGCCCCAGATGCGCCCGCCCTCCAGGCGGTAGCGTGACCAGCCCAAGGCCCCCAACTGGACACGCTGGTCGACGCGGGCGATGCCCTTGTAATAGCCATACTGACTGCCCAGCAGGCCGGGTATCCCCACTGCACCGTAGAACTCCAGCACCGGCTTGAAGGTGCCGAGACTGACGCGGCGGAACTCTCCACTGACGTATTTCTCCCCCCAGGCGAAGCGGGTGTTCAGCGCCACCTCCAGCGTGGTGATGCTGGGCACCTCGGTCAGCACCAGGCCGTCATCGAACTCGGGACGGATGTAGCGCAGGTCACCCCGCGGGAAGAGGTCGCGGTAACGGACGGTGAGCTGGTGGTTCAGGCCCGTGAAGGGCTCCAGCTCGTAGAAGAACCGCAGTTCATCCACGAGGGTGAGCTTGTTGGCGGGATTCCGCCGGAATGTGCTGCTGAGCAGGTTGTCTGAGCGGAAGGCACTCTGGCTCTGGCCCAGTTGTTCGATGTCATGGCGCAGGTAGAGGCCGGTCAGCTGGCGCGGCTCTCGGCTGATGAAGGTCTGCCCCCCCACCATGCCCTTGAGGGAGCGATCCAGCAGGCCATAGGCCATGTAGCCCTCCAGCTCGGTGCGGCGGCTCCAGTCATTGCTGGTGCGCAGGCCCGCGCGCAGGCGGGTGCCCTCCACCTCGTTGAAGCTGTAGAACGTGTAGTACGGGCCATATTCAAGCGGGCCGACCGGGTAATAGCCGGTCACCAGCATGTTCACGAGGTCCACGAAGGTGCGGAAGCGCGGCACCGTCTGCACGGTGTCCACCATCTCGTAGATGCCCGCCTCCCGGTCGTTCAGCGGTTCGTGGCGGCGGTCATCCCAGAAATCGGGCGCCCGTGATGCCGTGTCCTCCTTGAGCCGCACAAGCTCGGCCCCCTCGTAGTGCACGGGATCGGCCGGCTCGTTGATGGTGAAGTCCCTGTAAGTGGCGGTCCGGCGTCCGTAGAAGCCCTTGGTGCGGCGGCGGAAGATGCTGAGATCGACCACCAGCGCGTCGCGTGTCAGCATCCACACCTCGCTCTTCACCGGCTCGTACTCCTGGTCCACCCAGAAACCCTGCACGAAGTTGAGGTTGATAGCCTCGGGGAAGCCGGCGCGGATGCGCTTCACCGCGTACGCCGTGTCCGCGATCCACATCTCCCCCTCGAAGGCCAGTTCGTTCTTCCGCTTCGGTCGGAACTCCAGCCGGTAGCACCAGTTCGTGCCGATCCAGGCGCTGTCCGTGAGGTGATAGTCGTAGAACAGCCGCCATCCGTCGGCGATGGGGCTGATGAAATTCCTGCCAAAGAGCACCAGGAAGTTGTCGTAGATGTTGACGTTCTGGTAC
>CAZUNW010000248.1:2156-3383 GCA_964621425.1 uncultured Chryseobacterium sp.
TCTGGATGCCGCTCTGCTTGGTGGCGCGGATCACCTCTCGCTTGGCACGCGGGTGCTGCCTGTAATGCACCTCGCTGAGCGACTCACTGATGAAGATGGGCAGGTAGGGCTTGGCCGCCGAACTGTCCATGTTGTCGAACACGAAGCGGAACGGCTTCCACAGCTTGTTCTCCACGAAGCGCCGCGTGAGGTTGTTCACGTCGAACTCCACCTTGTTGTAGGTCTGGTGGCTGTAGAAGGACAGCTTCTCGCGGTTGTTGGCCGGCTTGTTGGCCACCACTCGGTCCAGTATCTCGAAGGCCGGGTTGCGTGACTGCGGTCGAACGACCACCTCCTGCAGCTCGGATGTTCCGGAGGAGAGGGCGAGATCGATCCGCTGGTCGCGGTCACGGCGCACGGGGCGTGTGAGCGGGGCGTATCCCAGCATGCTCGCGCGGATCGAGTCGGTGGCGTAGTACGTGTCAAGGGCATATCGCCCCTCCATGTCTGTGGTGGTGGCCACGCGGCTGTTCACGAAGCCCACGTTCACGAAGGGCAGCGGCTCTCCGGTGCGGGCATCGGTGACGGTTCCGGTCACCCGGGTGGACTGGCCGAAGGCCCCCGCGGCCAGCAACATGGCAAGCAGAAGCCCCCCAAGGCGGGGCAGGCGGACAGGACCGGGTGCCATCACCGGCATGTCAACGCGCTTTGGCGATGGGTGTTCGCTGGGAAGCCGCAGCCATGGCCCTGCGTTCCACCCGCGCGGCCAGCAGGATGCTCACCTCGTAGAGCACCAGCAGCGGCAGGCTCACAAGCACCTGGCTGGTGACGTCCGGAGGAGTGATGATGGCGGCGACGACCAGGATGCCGACGAAGGCATGGCGGCGGTACTTCCGCATCACGGCCGCGCCGAGCAGGCCCAGCCGCGCCAGCACGATCACAGCGAGCGGCAGCTCGAACATCACGCCGGTCCAGAGGGGTACCGAGGTCATGGTGCCGATGAAGCTGTCCAGGGCGATCATGTTCTGCACCGCCTCGCTCACCTTGTAGCTGCCGAGGAACTGGATGCTCATCGGGGCGATCACGTAGTAACCGAAGGCCACCCCCAACAGGAAGAGCACACCGGCGAAGGCCACGGCCGAACGGGCGGCGCTGCGTTCCCGCTCACTGAGTCCCGGCGCGATGAACCGCCACAGCTCCCAGAGCACATAAGGCGATGCGGCCACGATGCCCGCCACGTGGGTGCCG
>CAZUNW010000249.1:0-3376 GCA_964621425.1 uncultured Chryseobacterium sp.
AAACCGCGACATGGCAGACCTCGAAGCCCAACTGGTCGCAGCGCGTGGCGCACGCGCACGGCGGGTAGGTCCACGTTCCGCGGGAGTTCGGTGAACACCTCGCGGTGGAAGGGCAGGTCGAGGTCCAGGCGGTCCACGGTGAGGGCAGCGGTGTCGCGCCCGCCGAACTGGCCGGCACCCAGGGAGGCGAGCAGGGCGTTGTGGTCGGTGGTGGCGCCCTCCAGCGGTGGGAATAGGGCGAGGGAGGCGCCGGCCTGCACCCGGTCGCGCAGCTGTTGGGCCAGTCCACCGGGCACCGTGGCGGTGCCGTTCAGCACCAGCAGGTCGGCCTCCTCCACCTGGCGGGGCTCCACGGTCCGCAAGTCGGTGGCCGACACCGAGTAGCTGCTGTCCCCGCGGAAGACCGCCTGCAGGGCCTTGTCGCCATCGGGCAGCGCGCCCCCGATCACCAGCACCCGGATGCGTTCCACCACGGTGTAGGCGATGGGCAGGACATCGTCGAACACGATGGGCGGGTCCTGCACGGAGAGCTCCCCCCAGTGGGGCCCGGGTGCGGACTGGGTGAAGCGCAGCACGGTGTCCACCACGTTGCGGCCTCGCACGGCGAAGGTGCCCAGCGCCCGGGGTTCGCCATCCACCGTGAGCCGGATGGGGATGTCCGTCAGGTCGGTCCCGCCGTGGTTGGTGATGCGCACGTGCAGCGCCTCCTGCCGGCCCTGCCGGCGAACGGGCCCTTCGAACCAGGCCGAGTCCACGCTCAGGTCGGCGGCCTCGGTGGGTTGGAAGGGCACGATGAGCACCGGATCCAGCGTATCGTTGGTCCAGGCGTCGAGGTCCACCGTGTGCCGCTGCAGGTCCGTCAATAGCACGCGCCTGCGCCCGGCCGCCTCCACACGCGCCAGGGCCTCCTTCTGCCGCGCCAGCACCTCCGAGAGCGGACGTGCGTAGGGGCCTGTCTCCACCTGCGACACGGCCTCAAGGGCATCATCGCGACCCAGGAGCACCTGCTGCCGGGCTTCGTAACGGCCGGTGAGCACCTGGAATCGGTCCGTGGCGGCCTGTGCCGCCACCACCTCACCCGCGGCCTTGCGGGCCTGGTCCAGCAGCCGGCCCCCGGCGTTCACCCCGTCCATGCTGTAACTGTCGTCCACGAACACCGAAATGGCCTGCCTGCCTGGAACCACCTGGGCATCGGTGCCCCGCAGCACAGGTTGGGCGAAGGCCAGCACCAATGCGGCCAGCGCCAGGCAGCGGGCCACCAGCATGGCCCAGTGGCGTACCTGCTTCATGCTTCGCGTGCGACGCGACACCTCCTCCAGCAGGCGCACCTGGGTGAACGCGATGCGCTTGAACCGGCGCAGCTGGAACAGGTGGATGATGACCGGGATGGCCAGGGCGGAGAGGGCCCAGAGGAAGGCGGGGGCGAGGAAGGTCATCCGGTGCGCAAAGATGCGGCGGAACCGCGGCCCGGCGGCATTCGGTGGTGGTCCGGGTAGGGGTTCGCCGCCACCCGGATGTAACCCGCCGGCCGACCCGTGCGTAACAGCCGGGCAAAGCAGCCCCGATCATGAACCCGAAACGGACCCTCTTCCTCCTGTTCACCGGACTCTCCGCTTACGCCTTCGGGCAGTATGGTGGAGGGCACCCGTTCATGGTGGAAGGTCCCAACAGCATCCAGCTCGTTGACCTCACCAACGACGGTGCGCCCGAACTGCTCATCGGCACCCGCGCCGGCCTCCTGGTCCATGTGAACCAGGGCCAGTCGTTCGGTCCGGCGCAGAACTGGAACACCACCGACGTGGTGGGCCATGCCACCGATGTGGACGGCGATGGCTGGATCGATGTGGTGGGAAGCAACGAGCAGGGCGGTGCCATCAGCTGGTACCGTAACCTGGGTACCTTCGGTCTGGGCCCGGTGCAGCCGGTGGGCACGGGTCCCACGGCCCTCGCCATCACCTCGGGCGACATCAACGGGGACGATGATACCGACCTGCTCATCACCACCACCAACGGGCAGATCCGCTGGATGGACAACACCGATGGTCAGGGCCAGTTCACGCTGGGCGGCATCGTTGCCGGTCCCGTGTTCGCTGAGCGTGCCGAGGCCTTCGACCGCGATGCCGACGGCGACCTGGACGTTGTGTGGAGCGACTATGTGACCCGCGAGCTTCGCTGGTGCGAGAACCTCGGCGGTGCCGTGTTCGCCGCTCCCGCCGTGCTGGGCACCGTGGGCGTTGGCAGCTCCCGCGACCTCGATGGTGACGGCCTGGTGGACCTGGTGATGGCCAGCGCATCCGAGCAGCAGCTTCAGTGGCAGCGAGCCCTCCCCGGCGGTTTCGCCGCCCCGCAGGCCTTGAGCGCCGCCTCCGCCGCCAGCGACCGTGTGCTTGTGCAGGACCTTGACCTGGACGGCGACCTCGACATGGCGGTGGTGTCCAACGCCCTCGACGAGCTCGCCTGGTACGAGCACATGGACGGGCAGGGCACCTTCGGCCCCCGCCAGGTGATCGCCTCCGGGATCGTCGATCCCCACCTGCTGGTGGCCGGCGACGTGGACGGCGACGGCGACGCCGAGCTCTTCACCGCCTCCATGGCGCAGATGCGCGTGGTGTACTACGACAACCTGGCCATTGCCGGCAGCACCATCGTGGGCCGCGTGTTCAATGATGTGAACGCCGACGGGATCTTCAACGGCAATGACCACGGCCTCTACAATGTGCGCGTCGAGGCCTCCGACATGCCCGCCACCTTCACCAACCACAGCGGGATGTACAGCTTCAACGTGATCCCCGGCCCCTATGCCGTGTGGCTCCCGTCGGTCACCGGATGGAACAATACCACCCCCGACCTGTACAACACGAACGTCTCCGCAACCAACAACACGGCGCTGGAGCGTGACTTCGGCCTCAATGCGCCGCAGCAACTGGTCGAACTGGCCCCCGCGCTGGTGCCTGGTGACATCCGCTGCAACGAGGTGGTGCCCTACTGGATCACCATCCCCAACACCGGCACGGTCCCGGCCGACCTTACGGCCACGCTGCACCTGGATGCGCTCAACGGTTTCGCGGGCTCAATCCCCGCCCCCGACGCTGTGGTGAACGGTGTGCCCCAGTGGAACTTCCTGAACGTGCCCGCCACCCACAAGCGCCAGGTGAAGGTGCTGGTGACCATGCCCAGCGAGGATCATGTGGGCGAGATGCTGCATGACTCGCTGTCCGTGGTGGCCTTCGTGAACGGTGCCAGCACGCCCCTTGGCACCGCGGTGGTGAGCGAGGTGGGCTGCGCGGTGGACCCCAACGACAAGCAGGTGCTGCCGATGGGCGAGGGCGAGGAGCGCCTCACCCGCATGGGCACCAAGCTGGTGTACACCATCCGC
>CAZUNW010000250.1:0-3317 GCA_964621425.1 uncultured Chryseobacterium sp.
ACCGGCAAGCGACACATGCTGGAGGTTTGGCCCAACCTGGAACTGTTCATGCACGGTGGAGTGAGCTTCAGGCCCTACCGCGACCAGTTCGCAGCCCTGTTCCCCTCGCCCTCCATGAACTACCTGGAGAGCTACAACGCCAGCGAGGGCTACTTCGCCATCCAGGACAGGCAAGGCGCGGATGACCTGCTCCTGATGCTCGACTACGGCATCTTCTTCGAGTTCCTGCCGTTGGACCAGGTGGGCGCCGGGGCGCCACGGACAAGGCTCCTCCACGAGGTGGAGGTGGGCCGGCACTACGCCTTGGTGATCAGCACCAACGCCGGCCTCTGGCGCTACGTACCGGGCGACACCGTCCGCTTCACCAGCGTGCGGCCCTACCGCATCCAGGTGAGTGGGCGCACACGCAGCTTCATCAATGCCTTCGGCGAGGAGCTCATCGTGGAGAACGCCGACCGCGCCATCGAGGAGGCCTGCCGTGCACAGGGAGCCGTGGTGCGTGAGTACACGGCCGGGCCGGTCCACCAGGGCGTGAACGGGCGTGGCGCCCATGAGTGGCTCATCGAATTCGAACGCGAACCGCAGGACCTGGATGCCTTCGTGCAAGCCCTGGACGGCAGCCTGCGCACGCTCAATTCCGATTACGACGCCAAGCGCACCGGCGACCGGATCCTGGCCCTGCCACTGGTGCATGCCGCACCGGCCGGCACCTTCCATGGATGGCTCAAGCAGCGCGGCAAGCTGGGCGGCCAGCACAAGGTGCCCCGCCTGGCCAACGACAGGACTTACCTGGACCAGCTGCTTCCGCAGGCCGTGCCATGAAGCCGCGCATGATCCTCCTCCCCGCCATCCTGATGGCGTTCACGGCCGCAGCGCAGGATGGCCTGCGCATCGAGGCGGTGATCCCCGGCCGGTTCGACGCCTTCACCACCGATGAGCTGGGCAACGTCTACGCCCTGCGCGGCGACGAGCTGGCCCTCTTCGACCCGCAGGGCAGGAGCTGGTTGCGCAACAGCCTGAAGACCTTCGGCCGCATCGCCGTCATCGACGCGTTCTACAGCCTGAAACCAATGGTCTTCAGTGCCGAGCAGGGGCAGCTGGCCATGCTGGACAACACCCTGAGCCTGCAGGGCAGCGTGATCAACCTGCCGCGCAGGGGCCTGCCGCAGGTGGTGCTCGCCTGCGCGAGCGTGCAGAACCACTTCTGGTTCTTCGACCAGCGCGAACTGGAACTCATCCGCATGGATGCCCAACTGCGTCCGGTGGCCTCCACGGGCCGCATCGACCAGCTCACGGGCATCCCGCCCGAACCCGTGCAGATGCAGGAGCTCGACAACTGGCTGTACATGAACTCCCCGCGCCACGGCATCCTGGTGTTCGATGTGTTCGGCACCTACGCGCGCACCATCCCCCTCACGGGCGTGGAGCGCTTCGAGGTACGCAACCGCTCCATCTACGTGGTGCGCAGCGGGCGCTTCGAGCGCTTCGATCTCCGCTCGCTCGACACCGTCCCCCTGCCCCTGCCCCAGCTGGCGGCGGGCGAGGTTGTGCGCGATGCGCGCGTGGAGCAGGGCCGCATGGCACTCCTCCTGCCCGACCGCATCGTGATCGCCCGGCTGCCGGGCCCCTGACTTTTCCACAGGCACGCACCACGCAACGGGCGGCGGATATCTTCGCCTTCCCGCTCCAGCAACGACCCGCACATGCACATCGCCATCGCCGGCAACATCGGCTCCGGAAAGACCACCCTCACGCAGCTCCTCGCCAAGCATTACAAGTGGGACCAGCTGCAGGAGGCGGTGGACAACAACCCCTACCTGTTCGACTTCTACAAGGACATGCAGCGCTGGAGCTTCAACCTCCAGATCTTCTTCCTGAACAGCCGCTTCGAACAGTTGCTGGAGATCCGCCGCAGCGGCCGCAACGTGATCCAGGACCGGACCATCTACGAGGACGCGTTCATCTTCGCCCCCAACCTTCACGCCATGGGTCTGATGACCACGCGTGACTTCGAGAACTACTTCCGCCTGTTCCAGAACATGGACAGCGCCATCACCCCTCCGGACCTGCTGATCTACCTGCGCGCCAGCGTGCCCAACCTGGTGAAGCAGATCGCCGAGCGCGGGCGCGAGTACGAGAACGGCATCAGCATCGACTACCTCAAGCGGCTGAACGAACGCTACGAGGCCTGGATCAGCACCTACGACAAGGGGAAGCTGCTCATCATTGATGTGGACGACAACGCCTTCCATGTTAAGCCGGACGACCTGGGCCGCATCATCCGCTCCATCGATGCGGAGATCCATGGCCTTTTCCCGCCGGACATGACAGCGCCCCAGGCCCCGGCGCGCAAGCAGCAGCCGGCCAAGGCACCCGCCAAGGCCACGGCAAGGAAGCGCTGATCGCACCACGTCCAGGCCCTGAACGAGCGAGGCGCGCCACTGGCGCGCCTCGCTCGTTCAAGAGGGGACGGCTCAGAAGCGGCCGGAAAGGTCGAAGGAAGACGGGGCCTGCCCGCCGGAGGGCACCACCAGCTGGCTGGAGGGGCCCTCACTGCTGCCGGCGGGCATGTTGCGCAGTGCGGGCGCAGGGGAGGCGCCGTGGTGCCCGGTCTCCGCGATGTGCGGGGCGATCACCAAGGCCACGATGCTCGTGAGCTTGATGAGGATGTTCATGGACGGGCCGCTGGTGTCCTTGAAGGGATCGCCCACGGTGTCACCGGTCACGGCGGCCTTGTGGGGATCGCTGCCCTTCTTGTAGGTCTGGCCGTCGATGTTCACGCCCTTCTCGAAGCTCTTCTTGGCATTGTCCCAGGCGCCGCCGGCGTTGTTCTGGAAGATGCCCATGAGCACGCCGCTCACCGTGATGCCCGCGAGCAGGCCGCCGAGCGCCTCGGGGCCGAAGGCGAAGCCCACGATCACCGGGCTTAGCAGTGCCAGTGCACCGGGAAGGATCATCTCACGGATGGAGGCCTGCGTGCTGATGGCCACGCATTTCTCGTACTCCGGCTTGGCCTTGCCCTCCATGATGCCTGGGATCTCGCGGAACTGGCGCCGCACCTCCTTGACCATGTCCATGGCGGCCTTGCCCACGGCGCTGATGGCCATGCTGCTGAACAGGAAGGGGATCATGCCGCCCACGAACAACATGGCCAGCACGTCGGCCTTGTAGATGTCGATGGCGGTGATGCCGGCCAGACCCACGTAGGCCGCGAAGAGCGCCAGCGCCGTAAGGGCGGCGGAAGCGATGGCGAAGCCCTTGCCGGTGGCGGCAGTGGTGTTGCCCGTGGCGTCAAGGATGTCCGTGCGCTCACGCAC
>CAZUNW010000251.1:0-3303 GCA_964621425.1 uncultured Chryseobacterium sp.
GCCGCTGTATTGGACGCTTGTCCGTGGCCCATCTGCGGGGGAGACCGCGTAGGACATGGCCGTGTCGCGCATGGCTGGGTAGGGCAGGTCCAGTTGCACCGAGATGCTGGCGCAACAGCACTGGGCCTGCAGGGTCGACGAGCCGATCAGGAAGGGCAGGAGGAGCAGGAGGGTGCGACGCGTAATGTCGCTCCGTACACGCGGAGGAGGAAAGCGTTCGATCACCGCACCACCCATAGGCGCTTTGGTTCGAGCCGGAAGCGCACTTCCTGACCGATGACCACGGGTTCGCCATCGAGGTGGGCGAGCGCGCCCTCCTGATGCACTTGGGCTTCGCGCGTCACGATCGTGCGCACGTGCCGGTTACGGTCGGCGCGGCCGCTGTATACATCGATGAAGGCACCGATCAGCGGGAGCAGGGCGGGCTTGCTCACCAGCTGCAGCTCGGCCAGGCCGTCATCGGGCGCGGACCCCGGACTGATGATGGCCCCGTTGCCGAATTCGCGCGTATTGCAGAATACCATCATGAGCACCCCCTGCTCGCAGGTGTCGTTGTTGGCCTTAACGACCACCCGCATCGGCCGGGCGGAGAAGATGTCCTTGAGGATGATGCGCGTGTAGTTCCAGAGCCCGCGGCCCTTGCTTGCATCGAACTCCCAGGCCACACGGGCGTCGAAGCCGATCCCGGCCGTGCCGAGGAAGAGGTGCTCGTTGAGGCGGCACACGTCCATCAGCGATGGAGTGCCTGTCAGGGCCACGCGCAGGGCCGCTTCAGGTGACTGCGGAAGCCGCAGCGAACGTGCATAGCCGTTCCCGCTGCCCATGGCCACCACGCCCATGGCCACCCCCGAGCCCACAAGGCCTGCGGCCACCGCGTTCAACGTGCCGTCACCCCCCACGCACACCACCCGCTGCGCGCCGTCGGCGATCGCCTCGGTGGCCAGCACGGTGCCATGCCCTGGGCCTTCGATGGTCCGCATGGTAAGGTCCACGCCCAGCTCGCCTGCCATGCGCAAAGCCGCATCCCGCATGCGGGGTGCGCGACGCTTCCCGCTCAAGGGGTTCATCAGCATCCAGGCCTTCATGGCCGTGCGACTTTCACAGTGAGGGTGTTGTTCAGCAGGTGGCCGTTGAACTGCTGCACGGCCGCTTGGAGACGGACCAGCATGTCGAATGCGACCAGGTCACGCGGTTCGCCCATGGGGCCCACGGTGTCGGGTCCGAGGTTGTCCACCCCCAGGAGCCGATCGCCATCGAAGTGGATCATGAACCTGTCGCCCACGGCATGGTAAACCTGGTTGCTGGCCATCACCGCATAGGGCGGGCTGAAGGGGCGGAGCGCGCTGTGCCCGAGGCTGAAGAAGGGCTTTCGGTGACCGATGAGGTCAAGCACGGTGGGCAGCACGTCGATGTGCTGGGTGACGCGGTGTTGGGCGCGTGGTGGCAGGTGTGCGGGCATGTGGTAGAGCAGCGGCACCCAATAGTCCACGGCCTTGTTATAGTTCTGCCCGTCGCGCGCGATGTCAGCCGTGTGGTCCGCGGTGATGACGAACAGGGTGTTGCGGAACCAGGGCTTGCTGCGCGCCGTGTCGAAGAAGCGCTTCAGTGCCTCATCCGTGTAGCGCAGCACGGGATGGATGCGGTGCGTGCCCCCGTTGAACCGGCCGGCGAGATCGGGCGGCAGTTCGTATGGGTGGTGGCTGCTGAGCGTGAACACGCAGCTCATGAAGGGCTCCTGTTCGCGGCTCAGTTCCTCGGCGAAGTACTGCAGGAACGGCGCGTCCCAGATGCCCCAGTGACCATCATAGTGCTCCTGGACCGGATATTCGTTGCGCCCCACGTAGCGCTGGAACCCGGCGCTGCGGGCGAATCCGTCGAAGCCCATGGTGCCATTGTTCCCGCCGTGGAAGAAGCTGGTGTGGTAGCCTTCCGCGGCGAGCACGCCCGCCAGCGAGGTGAAGGGCTGCTGGGCGTAGCGGGAGGTGATGAACGCCTCGTCCATGAGCTCCGGCATGGATGCGAGCACGGCAGGAATGCCATCAATGCTGCGGCGCCCGTTGGCATAGGCGTGCGTCATGTTCAGGCTCTGGTCCATCAGTTCGTCCAGGAAGGGCATGTGCCCCTCTCCGCCACCGAGCCTTGCGCTGTACACTGCGCTGAAACTCTCCAGCACGATCACCACAACGTTGGGTCGGTCAGGGATATGGCCCAGCGGGTCGGCTGGCGTGGGGTACCAATGGGTGACGGGCCATTGCAGCTCGGCGTGCAGCGGGCTCATGTAATTGCGCTCTCGCACGGCGGGCTTGCCAAGGGTCATCAGTAGCGTGAAGGGGGTGTTCAGCACCACGGGGACATGGGCGGGCGGCGCGTAGCGCGCGGCATCGATCACCTGCAACGGAACCAGCTGCACGCCTCCGCGCGAGGCCACCACGACAGCGGCCAGTGCAACCAGCACGCCAGCGGCCTTGCGAAGGGGGGGGCGGGGAAGCCCGTCGTCCAGGCGTGCCGCGGCTCGGTGCCCCCACCATAGCAGCGTGAGCAGTGCCAGGTACAGCAACACGATATACCAGTAGTCCCGCATAAAGGCCGGCGCCAGGTTGCCGGTGTCCTGTCCCGCCGTCAGGATATCGAGCAGGTCGGCCGTGCTGCGCTTCAGGCTGAACTTGTAGTACTCCAGGTCCACACAGGCGAAGAAGAGGGCCACCGCGTTCACACCCACGTAGAGGCCGCCCTGCACGACACCCCCGATGCGGCCCGGTCGCGGCTGGACCAGGCAAAGCAGCACCCAGAGGGCGTTCAGCCATGCCAGTGCGCTCAGGTCGAAACGAATGCCACCCAGGAAGGCGGATGCGGGTGCATCGGCGAAGGATCCGCCATTGAGCGCAACAAAGAGCACACGGAGCAGTGAGTACACCACCAGCAGCAGGCCGGAGCGCACCGCCAGCACGAGCATGGGACCGCGGAACACCGCGCGAAAGTAACCGCTGGGGAGGAGGCCCACCCGGCAGGCGCAGGGGAATACCTTTGCATGCCCGGTTGCCCCTCCCGGTGCGCAAGCCATGACCGACCCGACCATCGAGCAACGCCAGTTACGCTTTGAGCGCGGCGCACACGACGACGCCTTCCTGCTCGACCTCTACGGCCGCCTCGTGTACCCACGCATCATCGAGGAGAAGATGCTGAGCCTGCTCCGCCAGGGCAAGATCAGCAAGTGGTTCAGCGGCATCGGGCAGGAGGCCATAGCGGTGGGCGCCACCCTCGCCCTGCGAGACGACGAGTACATTCTGCCGATGCACCGCAACC
>CAZUNW010000252.1:0-3264 GCA_964621425.1 uncultured Chryseobacterium sp.
AGCGCTTCGCCCCGCTCAACAGCTGGCCGGACAACGGCAACCTCGACAAGGCCCGCCGCCTGCTGTGGCCCATCAAGCAGAAGTACGGCAACAGCATCAGCTGGGCCGACCTCTTCATCCTGGCCGGCAACGTGGCGCTGGAGAGCATGGGCTTCAAGACCTTCGGCTTCGGCGGCGGCCGCGTGGACATCTGGGCACCCGAGGAGGACATCTACTGGGGCGCCGAGCGCGAATGGCTGGGCGACCACCGCTACAGCGGCGAGCGCGACCTGGAGAACCCGCTCGCGGCCGTGCAGATGGGCCTGATCTACGTGAACCCGCAGGGCCCCAACGGCAACCCCGACCCCGTGGCCAGTGGCCGCGATGTGCGCGAGACCT
This sequence comes from uncultured Chryseobacterium sp., assembly GCA_964621425.1. GTDB lineage: Bacteria > Bacteroidota > Bacteroidia > Flavobacteriales_F > PHOS-HE28 > PHOS-HE28. The sequence goes on from CAZUNW010000252.1 coordinate 379, forward strand.
TCAAGCGCATGGCCATGAACGACGAGGAGACCGTGGCCCTGGTGGCCGGCGGCCACACCTTCGGCAAGGCCCATGGCGCAGGTGATGCGGCCCTGGTGGGCGTGGAGCCCGAGGGCGCACCCATCGAGGCGCAGGGCTTCGGCTGGATCAACCGGCACGGCAGCGGCAAGGGCGGAGACACCATCACCAGCGGCATCGAGGGGGCGTGGAAGCCCAACCCCACCAAGTGGGACAACGGCTACTTCGACATGCTCTTCGGCTATGAATGGGAGCTGACCAAGAGCCCCGCTGGCGCGCACCAGTGGGTGGCGAAGAACTGCAAGCCGGAGCACATGATCCCCGACGCGCACGATCCCAACAAGAAGCACCCGCCGATGATGACCACGGCGGATCTGTCGCTGCGCTTCGATCCCGACTTCGAAAAGGTGAGCCGCCGCTTCCATCAGGACCCCCAGGCCGGTGCCGACGCCTTCGCCCGTGCATGGTTCAAGCTCACGCACCGCGACATGGGTCCCAAGCGCCTGTACCTCGGCCCCGAGGTGCCCAAGGAGGACCTCATCTGGCAGGATCCCGTGCCCGCAGGCAGCACCATCAGCGCTGCGGACGTCACCGCGCTGAAGGCGAAGATCCTCGCGACCGGCCTCAGCGTGGGCGAGCTCGTCTCTGCCGCATGGGCCAGCGCGAGCACCTTCCGCGGCAGCGACAAGCGCGGCGGCGCCAACGGCGCGCGCGTGCGCCTGGCCCCGCAGAAGTTCTGGGAGGTGAACGATCCCGCGCTGCTCGGCAAGGTGCTGGGCGAGCTGGAGAAGGTGCAGGCCGCGTTCAACGCCGGCGGCGGCAAGGTCTCGATGGCCGACCTCATCGTGCTCGGCGGTTGCGCCGCGGTGGAGAAGGCCGCACAGGATGCGGGCGTCACGGTCACGGTGCCCTTCACCAGCGGCCGCGGCGATGCCACGCAGGAGCACACCGACGTGGAGAGCTTCTCGGTGATGGAGCCCCAGGCCGACGGCTTCCGCAACTACCAGAAAAAGATGATGAGCGTGCCCGCCGAGGAGATGCTCGTGGACCGTGCGCAACTGCTCACCCTGAGCGCGCCGGAGATGACGGTGCTCGTGGGCGGCCTGCGCGTGTTGGGTGCCAACACGGGCGGCAGCAAGCATGGCGTGTTCACCAAGCGTGCCGGCCAGCTCACCAACGACTTCTTCGTCAACCTGCTCGACATGGGCACCGCGTGGACCGCGCTCAGCAACGGCCACACCGGCACCTACGAGGGCCGCGACCGCAGGAGCGGCGAGCTGAAGTGGACCGGCACCCGCGTGGATCTCATCTTCGGCAGCAACTCGCAACTGCGTGCCATCGCCGAGGTATACGCCCAAAGCGACAGCAGGGAGAAGTTCGTAAAGGACTTCGTGCAGGCCTGGGCGAAGGTGATGGAGCTGGACCGCTGCGGCTGGAACTGAGCGGCAGGCTGGCAACGATCAGTGCGAAGGCGGTCCGGTGGGCCGCCTTCGCGCCGTTCTGGAGTGTCGAGGCAACTGGCCCGTGCGTTGCTTTCCCCCGTGCCCGATCTTCGCCAGACCATGCACCGCACATTCATCGTTCTGGCCGCCGCACTGCTGGTGTACGCCGGTTGCACCGGCCAGGTGCTCACGGCCGACAGCCTGGCATCGCCCTCCGGCGACCTGCACCTGCGCCTGTGGCTGGATGCGCTCGGTGTACCCACTTACAGGGTCACGTATGGCGCGCAACATGTGCAATTGGTGGCTCCTTCGCGTCTGGGCTTCGTGTTCCGCGGCGGAGACACCCTGCAGCACGGACTGGTGTTGGAGCACAGGACGCAGGGTGAAACGGACAGCGCCTGGACCACGGTTTGGGGTCCGCAACGGCGCGTACGTGACCATCACCGCTGGCTGCGTTGGCAGCTGCGCGAGGCGGCCGGTGTGCGGCGGCTGGCCGTGGAGTTCCGCGTGAGCGATGAGGGCATTGCCTTCCGCTGCGCGGTGGCCGCGCGGGTCCCTGGGGACAGTGTGGTGGTGCTGGATGAACTGAGCGAACTGGCCCTGCCACCGGATGCCGAAGCCTGGTGGGCATGGGCCGACTACGACACGCAGGAGCAGATCTTCCAGCATACGCCGCTGCGCGAGGCATCCTGGGTGAACACACCGCTCACCCTGCGCACACGCGAAGGCATCCACCTGGCCGTGCACGAGGCTGCACTGATCGACCATCCCGCCATGACTCTGCAGCAGGATGCGCGCGGTGTGTACCGCACCGTGCTTGTACCCTGGGCCGATGGCACGCGGGTGAAGTGCGTGGGCGAACTGCGCACCCCGTGGCGCGTGCTGCTCGTGGGTCCCGATGCGGCGGGTCTGCTCACCTCCTCCCTGCTGCTCAACCTGAACGCCCCATGCCGTATCACGGACACGTCATGGATACGCCCGATGACCTACATGGGCATCTGGTGGGAGATGCACCTGGGCACGCACACATGGACGCCCGGTGAACGGCACGGCGCCACCACCGCCCGTGCGCTGGCCTGCATCGATGCCGCCGCCGATGCGGGCGTGGATGCCGTGCTGCTGGAAGGCTGGAACACGGGCTGGGAGCGCTGGGGAGCCGATTCCGCCTTCGACCAGGTGACGCCCGCACCCGACCTGGATCTGGAGCGCGTGGCGGCGCATGCACGGCAGCGTGGCGTGGAGCTGATCGGGCACCACGAGACCGGGGGTGATGTGCCGCACTACGAAGCGGTGATGGCGGAGGCGTTCCAGCGCTGCCAGGAACTGGGCATCCGCGTGGTGAAGACGGGCTATGCCGGAGCGGTGCGCCCTGCCGGCGAGCACCATTTCGGGCAGTACATGGTGCGCCACTTCCAGCGCGTGACGG